>DASWBF010000334.1:0-7614 GCA_036390735.1 Mycobacterium sp.
GGCTGCCCCAGCAGCAGAACCGTCGCGGTCAACAGCATCAGAAACTACAGTGAGCATGGGTCGTACCTTCCCGACCAGCGTTACCGCGCCGGTCTTGCTTGGAACCTTTATTCGGTCACCCGGGAAGGTACGCCCCTTCCCAAGCCGATCCACAGATTTCAAGCATTGCTCAGGCTCGCCGTGTCCCGATCGTCTCCGTTTGTGGTGACGTTGTCCGATTCCGAGCGTGCCGAGTTGATCCGCCGCGCCCGCTTTTGCACGCTGCCGCACGAGCAGGTGGTTCGGGCCAAGATCGTGCTGCTTGCCGCCGACGGCGTGTCCAACACCGCGATCGCCGAGCGGGTCGATGTGCACGTCGACGTGGTGAGCCGGTGGCGCAAGCGATTCTGCGAGCAACGATTGGACGGGCTGTCCGATCGGAAGCGGTCGGGCCGGCCGCGGGTATTCGCGGCGGAGGTGGTTGTCGAGGTGAAGGCGATGGCGTGCCAGCCGCCGGAGCAGCGGCAGGTGCCGCTGTCGCGGTGGAGCTCGGCCGAGCTGGCCGCGCAGGCGGTCACCGATGGCCTGGTCGAGTCGGTGTCGGCTTCCACGGTGCGGCGCTGGCTGGCCGAGGACGCGATCCAACCGTGGCGGTACCGGTCGTGGATCTTCCCGCGGGACCCCAACTTTGCGGTCAAGGCCGGTCGGGTGCTGGATTTGTACGAGCGGGTGTGGGAGGGCATTGCGCTCGGCGCGGACGAGTACGTGATCAGCGCCGACGAAAAGAGCCAGTCGCAGGCGCTGTCGCGGTGTCATCCCGAACTCGCGCCCGCACCGGGGCGGACACGGCGGGTCGAGTTCGAGTACGACCGGCACGGGACCCTGGCCTATTTCGGCGCCTACGACGTGCATCGCGCACACCTGAGCGGGCGGATCGCACCGAGTACCGGGATCGCCCCGTTCACCGAGCTGGTCGAGCAGGTGATGACCACCGAGCCCTACGCGACGGCCAAACGGGTGTTCTGGATCGTGGACAACGGCTCCAGCCACGCCGGGCAGGCTTCGATCGAGCGGATGAGCGCGGCGTGGCCGAGCGCGACACTGGTGCACCTGCCGGTGCACGCGTCCTGGTTGAATCAGATCGAGATCGTGTTCTCGGTGATCCAACGCAAGGTCGTCAAGCCGGCCGACTTCGCCGACCTGGGTGCGCTCGCGCACCGACTGACCGACTTCGAGCCGCGCTACAACGCCACCGCCACACCGTTCGACTGGAGGTTCACCCGCACCGACCTGATCGAACTGTGCCACCGCATCGATGCCCACCGACCCGCCAATCCGGTTCTGGTGGGATGACTTTGGAGATGATGATCCGATGCCGACCCCGCCCGCGTCGACGAAGTCCAGCCTCACCTTCACACTGAAAGACCACGCCCGCGCTCGCTGGCCGCAGCTGGTCGGCGTGCGGGTACGTTTCCGCGCCGGATTCGCCTACGTCGACGGCGACCTCGGCGACGGCGAGGTACTGAAACTATGCCGACTGCGCTACGGCGGCTCGGCGAGCCGATGGGGATTCGCGATCTACCGAGCCAGCCACGACGACTACGAAGACAGCATCCTGCCCAACGGAGCATTCGCCGGCAGTCCAGAGCAGGCCCTCGACTGCGCCTGCGGACTCTACCTCGGCGACCCCACCGCCTGGACCGAGACGGTCACCGATACACCGACGAACTAACCAGCAGGACCACCTCCTTTGCAGTCGTCGAACCAGATACAGAATCGACCCCGTTATGCCTGCTCGCCAGCAGGCGAAAAACCTCGTTCTCGGGACTTCCGACCACGGATAAACGGGACCTCCGACTCCGGGCATCTCGCCATAACGCCGGTAGCGTCAAGAATCCCGATCTGAAGATGCGGAGGATTACTCTCATTATGAAAATGTGGATACAAATCAAAGACCACGATGAGGATGACCAATATTCGGACGATGCCACCTATGAAGTACTCACGAGCGGTGTGCTAATGGTCACCAGCGGCAATGATATTCACCTCTACAGTCCGGCGTACTGGCAAGAGGTCACGATTGATACCCGCTCCGCGGATCAGCGTGACAAACAAGTCCCACAATTGGACGAAGACCTCAAATGGCAATGATGGCCGGGGGGCGGCGCAATAGTAAGCGCGGAGAAGGCGAATTGGCCCTGGCCAACGGCGTGACGACGGCGGAACGTCGGGAGTACACCGAAGCCGTTTTGGGACTGCAGATGTACAACCATCACCTGTACAAGAGCATGCGGCGAAATCCGCACGAGGCGGAACGCGCGTCAGTTTGAGGTCTTTAGAGGAGTCGCAATGACTAACGGCCGTTTTCTCGAAGCCATCAAGCGCCTGCTCGCTGCGGAGACGTACTTCCGTTCGCGCGAGGAGGCCGAGGAGGAGCGTGAGCCGGAACGTCCGGCCCCCGAGGGGGACAAGTGACCCCGGAGCCTACGGGCCGTCACCGCGCAGCGGCGCGCTGCCTGCAGTCTCGGCGCCGGCATGTGCGATCCCGTCGACAAGCAGTTCCAGCCCGAACGCGAAACGTCCGCTGGGATCCGTCGTCAACACCGATTGCTCGTCGGCTAGCGCTCCGGCGGCGTCCCACTGAAGCCGTGACTGCTCGTCCGCGGTGAAGCCCAGCACGTAGTACACGACGGTTCGGGCCGCCAACTCGGCCTTCCCGAGTGCCACCCCGGCCTCGCCAGCCGCACAAGCAAGCTGCGTGACGATCGACGCCATCGCCGCGGACTGCCCGGCGGCGAAGCTCGCCGACACCAGCTCCGCGCCGTCGGTGTGCGACAGCAGCGCGTCGCGCAGCCGCGCGCATGTCCCGGTGACACGGTCGCGCCAGCTGCCGGCGACGTCGTCAACCGGCTGCAAGACCCGGTCGGCCACCGCGCCGAGCAGCGCCTGCTTGTTGGGGAAGTGCCAGTACAGCGCGCCTGGGCTGACGTCGAGCTCGCGGGCCAGCCGTCGCATCGTCAGATCCGCGATGCCGTAGGTGTCCAGCAGCTTTGTCGCCGCCTCGACCACGTCGCTTTTGTGCAGCTGCACCCACGTACCCTAACCTGAACACCGTTCAAGTCCGCACCGTGAGGAGCTCGAGGTGACCGACGTCCTGGAACAGGCCCGCGAACGGGTGCTGGAGCGCGGCGAGGGTCTGACGCGGGACCAGGTGCTGGCTGTTCTGCGGCTGGGCGACGAGCGGCTCGACGAGTTGCTGGCGCTGGCCCACGAGGTGCGCATGCGCTGGTGCGGGCCGGAGGTCGAGGTCGAGGGCATCATCAGCCTCAAGACCGGCGGCTGCCCGGAGGACTGCCACTTCTGTTCGCAGTCCGGGCTGTTCAGCTCGCCGGTGCGCAGCGCGTGGCTGGACATCCCGAGCCTCGTCGAGGCCGCCAAGCAGACCGCGAAGACCGGCGCCACCGAGTTCTGCATCGTCGCCGCCGTGCGCGGACCCGACGAGCGGCTGCTGGCGCAGGTCGCCGCCGGCATCGAGGCGATTCGCAACGAGGTCGACATCCAGATCGCGTGCTCGCTGGGCATGCTGACCCAACAGCAGGTCGACCAGCTCTCCGCGATGGGCGTGCACCGCTACAACCACAACCTCGAGACCGCGCGGTCGTTCTTCGGAAACGTGGTGACGACGCACACCTGGGAGGAGCGCTGGGACACGCTGTCGATGATTCGTGACGCGGGTGTGGAGGTGTGCTGCGGCGGCATCCTCGGGATGGGCGAAACCCTGGAGCAACGAGCCGAATTCGCCTGCCAGCTCGCCGAATTGGATCCCGACGAAGTGCCGCTGAACTTCCTCAACCCGCGGCCCGGCACCCCGTTCGGCGACCTCGACGTGCTGCCCGCGTCGGAGGCGCTCAAAGCCGTCGCCGCATTCCGGCTCGCCTTACCGCGCACGATGCTGCGGTTCGCCGGCGGCCGGGAGATCACGCTCGGCGACCTCGGCGCCAAGCGGGGCATTCTCGGCGGCATCAACGCGGTGATCGTCGGCAACTACCTCACCACGTTGGGGCGGCCCGCCGAGGCCGACCTCGAGTTGCTCGACGGCCTGCAGATGCCCCTCAAGGCGCTCAACGCGACGCTGTAGAGCCATGCCGGCCAAGTTCAACGTCTACACCGGCGAACCCGCGGGCACGGCGGTGCCTAGGGCCGCACGACTCGGTCTGGAGCCGCCCCGCTACTGCGCTGACTGCGGTCGGCGGATGACCGTGCAAGTGCGTCCCGACGGGTGGTCGGCGAAGTGCTCCCGCCACGGGGCGGTGGACTCGACGGACATGGAGACCAAGCGATGAAGAGGTGGCTCGGGGTGTCGGCCGGGATGGCCGTTGCCGGTGTGGCGGCCGGCGCGCTGTGGGCGTGGCTCGCCCCGCCGATCCACAGCGCCGCCGCGGTGACGAAGTCCGGCAAGAGGGTTCAGCAGTACCTCGGCAACGAGGCCGACCACTATTTCGACGCGGCGGTGATGATGGCCGGCCTGCTGGTCGGGCTGGGTGTGGTGGCCGCGGTGCTGGTCTGGCAGTGGCGGCACCGGCGCGGCCCTGGGATGGTGATCGGTTTGACGGCCGGCGGGCTGGCAGCCGCGGCCGCGGCCGCCGGCACCGGAGCCGGGCTGGTGCGAATTCGCTACGGCCACTTCGACGTTGACGCGGTTCCGGGCGATCACAAGCTTCACTACATCACCGAGGCGCCGGCGGTGTTCTTCGGGCATGCACCGCTGCAGGTGCTGACCATGCTGCTGCTGCCCGCCGCGACGGCCGCCCTCACCTACGCGATGATGGCCGCCGCATCCGCGCACGACGACCTCGGCGTCGAGTCGTCAGTCCCCGAGACTGTCGGCTAGCCGCTCGGCCGCCGCCAGGTAATCCTGCGCGAATTCGTAGACCACCTGCCGCGCGGGCTTGACGGAGTTCATCAGGCCGACGCCCTGACCCACCCAGTAGGTGGCCAGCGCGCGAGCGCCCTCGTCGCCGTTGGCGGCCAGCATGTCAATGCGACACAGTACCGGCTCGCTGATCAACGACTGCAGCGGCATTGGCAGCGGCTCGGGTCTCTGCCCGGACTCCCATGCCTCGGTCCAATCGGACTTCAGCTGGCGCGTCGGCTTGCCGGTGCGGCACGTCGACCGAATCGTGTCGCGCGACGTCGCCGTCAGCATCCGCTGCTTGGTGTACGGCGCGGTCTCGGCCTCCTCGGTGGTGAGCCACACGGATCCGGTCCACGCACCGGCGGCGCCCATCGCCACCGCGGCCGCCATCTGCCGCCCGGTCACGATTCCACCGGCGGCCAGCACTGGGACCGGCCGGATGGGTTCGATGGCTTCGATGACCTCGGGTACCAGCACCATCGTCGTCACGTCGCCGCAGTGCCCGCCGGCCTCGGTGCCGGCCGCGACGATGACGTCGACGCCCGCGTTGACGTGCTTGATGGCATGCTCCTTCGCGCCGGCCAGCGCCGCGACGGGAACGCCGTGCGACTTGCCTGCGTCCAGCATCGACTGCGGCGGCCGGCCCAGCGCATTGTCGATCAGCTTGATCGGGTGCGTGAAGGCGACTTCCAACAGGCTCTCGCCGGCGTCGTCGGTGGTCGCCACACGCGGCAGCCGGTTGGTCACCGGCGTGATGCCGTGGTCGGCCAACAGCGCGTCGACATACGCGCGATGTTCGGCGGGGATCATGTCCGCGAACTGCTCGGCGCTGAGCCGCTGGCCCTTGCCGACCGATGTCTCCGGCACGATGATGTCGACTCCGTACGGCTTGCCCCGAACCTCGGACTCGATCCAATTGAGTTCCTGCTCAAGCTGTTCGGGGGTCAGCGTCACCGCGCCGAGCACACCCATTCCGCCGGCGTTGGTGACCGCGGCGACCACGTCGCGGCAGTGGCTGAACGCGAGCAACGGGATGTCGATCCCCAACATGTCGCAGATCGCAGTTCTCATGGCCACTCCCTCGGCCCGGTCGAGCTAGGCGTCGGTGTACGACAGGGGTGTGCGCTCCACCTTGCGGCCGGTGATCACCCGCGCCGCGATTCCCGCCAGCCGCATCATGCCCTTGTAGGTGGACGGGTTGAACAGGGTGGGCCACGTCGTGCGCACCAGATGCTCCGACAACGGCCGGCCGGCGAATCGGTCTCGCAGCCAGCGCAGCGTCATCGGCGCCGACATCGGGTGCAGCAGCATGTGCTCGCTGAACATGTCCCGGTGATAGGTCACCGACGCGCCGCCCGCGCGGTAGCTCTCGGTCAGCTCGTCGATGTCATCGACGGACACGATCGTGTCGTGCACGGCCTGCACGATCAGCACCGGGCGACTGGGTGCGGCCGTGCCGAGTTTGATGTCGTCGAACACGAACTGGACCTCGGGCTCGGCCAAGATGTCCTCGAGCGGACGGTCGACGTAGGCGTCGATGTCCTTGTTCATCAACCGCAGCACAGCTTCGACCGTGGTCATCTTCTCCGCCGACTTCAGCAGCGCTCGGCCCTCGTCGGTGGCGTGCCGGTCGATAACTTCCCGCAGCTCCGGATAAATGCGCCAGAGTGCGGCGATCACCATTGTCGGCAGCCCGGCGTAGAACGAGCCGTTGAGCCGCTTGAACGCGTGCCCGAGATCGCCGACCGGCGACCCCAGCACCGCGCCGACGATGTTGAGTTCGGGCGCGTAGTCCGCGCAGGTCTCGGCCGCCCAGGCGGTCGCGAGGCCACCCCCGGAATAACCCCAGAGGCCGATCGGCGAGTCGGCGGAGATGCCGAGCCGCTCACAACTTGTGGCAGCGCGCAGCCCGTCCAGGATCCGGTAGCCCGGCTCGTAGGGCGCCCCCCACATTCCATGAGTGCCCTCGTGGTCGGGCACCGACACCGCCCAGCCCTCCGCGAGTGCGGCAGCCACGAGCAAAAACTCGAACTGCGCCAGCGCGCCGGGCGCGAACGCCCGGCGGCGCATCGCGTACGAGGGGAAGCAGCGGTCGGTCACCGCGTCGATCGCGCACTGATACGACACGATCGGACAGACGTTCTCCGGGCCCCGCTCGGTGGGCACCAGCACGGTGGTCACCGCGGCTTCCGGCGCGCCTTTGCGGTCGCTGCTGCGGTACAGCAGCTGCGTGGCGAAGAACTTCTGCGGGACGAACCCGAGAAACCCCAGCTCCACGTCGCGCGTGCGGAGCACCGTGCCCGGTGCGGAGTGCTCGAAGCCCGGGGGCGGTTCGTAGAACGGGTCTTGGTGAGGCAGTACCGGCCGGCTCCGCCGCAACTCCTCATGCGGCACAGCGCCGATCCACTCAGCACCGGCCGCGCGGGCCAGGCCGGCAGAATCCATGTGAACACTCCTTCGTGCCCGACCGCATTCTTCCTTAAAAGGCCCTAAAGAAGCCAGCCGATTCACCCGGGCGGGCGCAGTGCGGCGAATTCGTCCGTGACGCGGTACAGCGAGTCGGTGAACCGGTAGAGCGCCGCCGGGCGACCTCCGCTGCGGCCGCTGCGGGCGATCGTGCCGGTGCGGGTGATGACGTTTCGGCGGTCGAGCACCCGCTGCAGGTTGGTGGCATCGACCTGGTAGCCCAACGCCGCGTCGTAGATGTCCCGCAGCGTCGA
>DASWBF010000335.1:0-6096 GCA_036390735.1 Mycobacterium sp.
CAGAACGCGGCCGAACTGCCTGACTACCGCGCCGAAACTGTATTTTCACAGAAGAAGTTCGAGTAACGGCCTGCCGGAATACAGTTTCGGCGCATCAGGCGTTCTGTACAACGTTGTACAATTGTCGCCATGACGTCAGGCAGCATTCCCATATCGGAACTGCGCGAACAATTGGCAGCGGTGATCGACGAACTCGGCGTGCACGGCAAAGCGATCAAGCTGACGCGCCACGGCCAACCCGTCGCAGTGCTGATGGGCTTTGAAGCATTCGAGGCGCTGCTCGACGATCTCGATGACGCCGACGACTACCGCGCGCTTGCCGAACACGATGCGACTGACGAACGCGACATAATCCCTTGGGAATTGGTGAAGCACGATCTCGGAATCGCGTGACCTATCGGGTCCACAAGACGCTTCGGGTTGACCGCGAGCTGCGAGGGATTCAGAAGCGCGACCGACTCCGTATCGAAGGTGTCGTTGCATTGCTGGCCGAGAATCCTCGACCGCCCAAGGCGACGAAGCTCGTCGGCTTCCGCAACCGATGGCGGGTGCGTACAGGCGATTACCAGATTTTGTACGAAATCGACGACGACGTCCTGACCGTGCCGGTGATCCGGGTGGCGCACCGGCGGCAGGTCTACCGCGACTCGTAGCGGCCTCAGGCGAACGGTTTGGCCAGCCGCGGCGGCAACACTTTGAGCAGCTGCACCAGCGGCGCCCACGGCCAAGCCGGAACAATTGCATGTCCGCGTTCGCGTTCCATCGCGTTGACCAACGCGCGCACGCCAGTCTGGTTGTCCACCATCAGCATCGTGCTGCCCGATTTCGCGGTCATCTCCGATTCGATGTAACCCGGCTCGATTACGGTCACCTTGATTGGGCCGCTCGCATACTCGGCGCGCAGGGATTCGCCCAGCGACGACAGCCCGGCCTTGCTGGCGGCGTACGCGGCCTTGACGCCGGGCACGCCCTTGTTGCCGAGCACCGACGAGATCAACACCAGATGACCAGAACCCGTGTTCTTGAACATCTCCAGCGCGGTCTCGATCTGCACCAGCGCCGCGACCAGATTGGTCTCGATCGTGGCCTTGTTCGCCCACAGCTTGCCCTCGCCCAACGGCCAGCCCTTGCCGATTCCGGCGTTGACAATCACGCGATCGATGCCGCCGAGTTCGTCGGACAGCGCGGCGAACACCTTGGGCACCTGCTCGTGGTCGTTGACGTCGAGCTCGGCGACCGCCACCTTGATGTTCGGGTATTGCGCAGTCAGCTCGGCTTTGAGCTCGTCGAGACGGTCGGTGCGACGGGCGCACAACGCGAGGTCACGGCCTTTCGCGGCGAACGCCCGCGCCATGCCGGCGCCGAGGCCGGCGCTGGCACCGGTGATAAGGATCTTCTGACGGGTCACGCCGACAGCGTATCCGTCGCGTCGAGAGCGACGTTTCGCAGGAGAAGTCCGAGTAGCGGCCTGCAAAACGTCACTCTCGCGAAGGAGCTATTTGAGTAGCCGCGACAGTCGCCGGTCTGCCAGCACCTTGCCACCCGTCTGGCAGGTGGGGCAGTACTGAAATGACTTGTCGGCGAACGATACTTCGCGGACGGTGTCGCCGCACACCGGGCATGGCAATCCAGTGCGGTCGTGAACCCTTAAGCCCGAACGCTTTTCGCCCTTCAGCGTCGCGGCCTGCTGGCCCACCGAACGGGCTACCGCGTCCGTCAACACGGAAATCATCGCGTCGTGCAACGCGGAAACCTGCTCGACGGCCAGCTTGCCCGCGGTCGCGAACGGCGACAGCTTGGCGACGTGCAGAATCTCGTCGCTGTACGCGTTGCCGATCCCGGCGATCACCTTCTGGTCGGTAATCACGCTCTTGAGCCGGCCGCTGTTACCAGCCAGCAGCCCGGCGAGATCGTCCGGCGACAAGTCCAGCGCGTCGGGCCCCAGCGCGGCGATGCCGGGCACCTTCGCGGGGACGTCGACCAGCCACACCGCTAGCCGCTTCTGCGTGCCGGCTTCGGTGAGGTCGAAGCCCGTTCCGTCGCCGAGGTGCACTCGAAGCGCGATCGGCCCCTTGCCGGGCTTCAGCGGCGCGGCCGCCAGCTTGTCCGACCAGCGCAGCCAGCCGGCCCGCGACAGATGCGTGATCAGGTGCAGCCCCTCGACTTGAACGCCCAGATACTTGCCCCACCGGTTGGCGCCCGTCACCGTCTGGCCGTGCAGCGCGGTGATCGGGGGGTCGAACGTCTTCAGCACCGAGAACGCCGAGACGTCGACGCGGCCGATGGTCAATCCGACGGCGTGGCGACGCAGGTGGTCGGCTAACGCTTCCACCTCGGGCAGTTCGGGCATGGCTCCAGTGTGCCGTCACTGACGGGCGCTGGTGACGTCACGCGTCACGAGGCCCAGCAGCCAGCTCACGATCGACAACAGGATCGCCGCCCAGATCGCCGTCCACCAGAAGTGGTCGATGTACAACCCCCAGCGGGTGGTGTGCTCGGTGATCCACGCGGTGATCCACAGCATGAACGCGTTGATCACGATGTGGATCAGGCCGAGCGTCAGGATGTACAGCGGAATCGACAACAGCTGCACCAGCGGTTTGACGAACGCGTTGACCAAACCGAAGATCACGCCGACGACGAAGATGATCCCGATCTTCTGCAATGTCGTGTTGCCGCCGACGAAGCTGATCCCGCCCACGAGCAGCGTCACAACCCACAGCGCAAACCCGGTCAACACAGCGCGGAGGAGGAATGATCCCATGCGCTGATCCTGCCACGGTGAGCCGCGTGTTGACGGCTAGTGCCCGGCGCTTGTCGCTCGGAGCCGGGCAAAGAGGCACTCACTCCCGCGAGAGGCAAGTGGGACACCTGAGGCTTGTGGGACCCCGATCGTCACTTCTTCCACACACGTCCCTGCGGGGGGAACACTTCGAAGTGCCCAGCTCCGAGCGACAAGTGCGTTGCTAGTCGGCGGATCGCAGCAAGTACGTGTCCATGATCCAGCCGTGGCGCGCACGGGCGTCGGCACGCAATGCCACGATGCGCTCGCCGACGTCGCCCACCGTGCCGGCGATCGACAGCTCATGCTCGGTGCCCAGGTACGCCCCCCACCAGATGAGAGTGTCGGGCGGGCATTTTCGGAACGCGCAGTCGCCGTCGAGCATCACGACCACCGTGCCGCGAAACCCCGGATCGAGTTTGCGCCCGGTGGTGATCAGCACGGGCTCCCCAATGTCGTTGAGCGGCAGACGATGACGTGCGGTCAGTGCCTGTATCGCGGTGATTCCGGGGACCACGTCGTACGAGATGTCGACGTGCTGGGCGACGGCGTCGAGGATCCGCAGCGTGCTGTCGTACAGCGACGGATCGCCCCACGCCAGAAATGCGCCCACCTCACCGGGCGCCAGCGACGCCTCGATCGCACCGGCCCACAACCGCGCCCGGGCGGCGTGCCAGTCGCTCACCGCTGCCGTGTAGTCACCGGTCGGCGCTCGGGCCGGATCACGAAGTTCGACAAACCGGTACCGCCGCGACGGGTCGATGAACCGGGCGCAGATGTCGCGCCGCCACGCCACCAGGTCGCTCTTCGCCTCGCCCTTGTCCATCACGAAGAACACATCGGTGTCGTTCAGCACCGAAACAGCTTGAGCTGTCACGTAATCCGGGTCGCCGGCGCCGATGCCGATGACGTGAATGCGGCGCGTCATGTCGCAAGGGTAACCGCTACGATCGCACGCAGTACTCGAAGTATCCGGTACCCAGAGTATTGACTAAAACGCACCAGCCGACTTAGCGTCGATACAAGCACTGATCGACGAAGGGACGTCAACGGTGACTACCCCAACAAAGGCCACGACACAGGAAGAGTTCTCGGCACGCCTGCTCAATGGTTCGGTGAAGAAGTCCTACGAGCCGGTCGTCGACATCGACTGGGACGCGCCGCTCGACCCGGACAAGTTCTACCTGCCGCCGAAGGTGGTGTCGCTCTACGGCACGCCGATGTGGGACGCGATGACGCGCGAGCAGCAGATCGAGCTGTCCCGCCAGGAGTTCGTCAACACCCTGTCGGCGGGCATCTGGTTCGAGAACATGCTGAACCAGTCACTGCTGCGCCACATCCTGCACCGGGATCCGACCGCTAACGCGACGCACTACGCGCTCACCGAACTCGGCGACGAGACCCGCCACATGGTGATGTTCGGCAAGGCGATCGAACGCGTCGGCGCCAGGCCGGTGCAGCCGCGCCGCTATCAGCGCTGGGTCATCAACTCACTGCCGCTGGCTTTTCGCGGCGCGTTCATGTGGGTCGCCGCGCTGATCGGCGAGGAGATCTTCGACTCGCTGCAGCGCCAGATGATGGACGACCCCGCGTTGCAGCCAATGGTCCAGCGGCTGATGCGAATTCACGTCACCGAAGAAGCCCGCCACATCCAGTTCGCGCGCGACGGCGTGCGTAAGCGCGTCGGCGAAATGCCCTGGGTCAGCAGGTTCTGGGTGGCCAACATAAACGGCCTCGGCGGCGTCTTCTTCCGCTACCTGTTCACCAATCCCGTGCCGTACAACCGCGTCGGCCTGGACGGGCGCGAAGCCCGCCGCGTCGCACGAAACAACCCGAACTACTACGAGGTTCAGCGGATCGGGTTCGCCCCGCTGGCCGCGTTCCTGCAAGACGTCGGGCTGATGGGCCCGATCGCCCGCCGGCTGTGGAAGCGCACGAAGTTCCTGTGATGAGCGCTCGCGCGAAGAACCAACAGCCATGATCGACGTCGCGGTGATCGGGGCCGACGACGACGTGGTCGCGGCCAACTTCGACGACGCCACCAACACCTGGCTGCTGCGGACGAGCTCAGGTGGCGAGCGCCGAGCCCGCGTCGTCATCGACGAACGCACGCTGCATCTGGCCGCCGAATGGGACCCGGCGTTCGACCCGACAGGTAAACGCATCGCCGTGATCGGCGACCGCGCCGCTCACGTCCTCCCGAAGCTCGCGGGCGCACAGGCCACGCTGTTCGACTGCCCGGCGACCTTCCAGACGCGAAACACCAAGCGGCGCTGGCTACCTCGCAGACCACCCGGACGCCCGCACCTGGTGACATCGCCCGTCGCACATATCACTTCCAAAGGAGTCCGCACCACCGACGGCACCGAACACGTCGTCGACGCGATCATCTACGCCACCGCTTCCACAACGAAGACGGGCCTCCCCGACGACGCGCTCGTCGGGGCGAACGGGCTCACGATCCAGCAAGCCTGGCGCGACGCCGCCACCGCCTACTACGGCGTGGCAGTCCACGGCTTTCCGAATTACTTTCTGCTGCATGGCCCGGACTCACCGATAGACAACGACCAGGTCCGCTACATCGCGGACTGCCTGGGCCTGATGAAGCACCACAACGCCACCCGCATCGAGGTCCGCCGCAGCGCACAGCAGCAGTATGCCCAACGAGTGCGGATCAAACCTCCCACAATGGCATTCGACCTCACCGACGAGGCGCACGACATTTACGACGGACCGGCGACGCTCAGCCTAGGCGACGACGAACACACCGTCCACGCACAACTGACCGGTCACCTCGATCCGATCGACGGCAAATATCATTGGCAGGGAACGGTTCTCGGCGCACAAGTCGACCTGCCGAAGCGCCCGGTCGCTATCGCCACAGAGGCGCGAAGCGCGCAAGCCAGGATCACCGAGCAGACGCCGTGGGGCAGCTACTCGATCGCCGGAATCGGAGCTCCGCCTTACGAACTCACGTAACGGCCGAACCAGTCGAGCACTCGCCGCCACGCCTCGGCCGCTGCGGCCGGGTTGTACCGCGAGCCGGTGTCGTTGAAGAACGCGTGGTCGGCATCCGGGGCGACGTACACGTCGTGAACCAGCCCCGCATGCTGAAGCGCCGCGACCGCAGCGTCCTTCGACGCGTTCACCCGAGCGTCCAAGGCACCGTAGATCGCGAGCACCGCCGCCTTGGAGCCGGAGAAGTCCGGATTGTCGGGCAGCGGTCCGTAGAACGGCACCGCGGCAGCCAACGACGGCTCACCCGACGCCAGCAGTTGCCACACCATCCCGCCGCCGAAGCAGAACCCGACGGC
>DASWBF010000336.1:0-1982 GCA_036390735.1 Mycobacterium sp.
GCACTTCTTCGACACCCTCGTCATGCTCGCCGAAGGTCGGCCCTGGCTGCCCGCGGAGACCTGACTAGTTACTCGCGTCCGACCTTCTCCTGTTCCATGCAAAAGCCGCAGACCGGGCTCGCGTCGCCTCCATGCCGGACACCACCTGGCCAATCAACGGGCACACGCCAGACTCATCCAGCCACACCGCGTGCCCGATGACCTCGATCGGATACCGGTAGCCCCTGTACCTCGCCGCAATCGCCACAACGACCAATCCTCGCAGCCACCACACAAGGTCAACAACTTGACGATGCCAGTGAAAGTGCCCGCCGGAGCAACTCATCACGGCCGGGTGTTGTCGCTGTGACGCTGTGGCGCGGCGGTGATTGGCGCCGCGGTCTCGGTCAGCGGCGGCGAGCTTAAGTTTTCGCGAAAAACGGACCGCAACGGTTACGCAGGTCCTTCATCGGTTGCCGGATGCCTCGAAGGTCTGATGCCACTGTGGGATTGGCGTTCATGTAGTCGTGGATCTGGTTGCGCATCGCGTCGCGCGGCTGGCCGGCCACGTTGGAGAAGAACGCATTGACGTCGGGGTGAGAGCGCAGATAGTCGGCCGTCGCCGACGAGACGTCGGCCATGACCTGCGCCCGATCCGCCGCGCTGCACCCGGGCGGGGGATCGGCGGAAGCGGGTGCGGCACCCCACAGCATCGTGCCGGCCAGGGCCGCGGCGCTGAAAGCGACAGCGACAGCGCTGCGACTTCGGCTGGGACAGATCACCATGACGACTCCTTCGTCGCGTTGTGTGTTGCGGCGAGTCTTAAATTCCCCACCTCGCACCGAACGATTCACGTTACCGCGCAGGACTCGGGCGAACGTGGTCAATCAGCTGGGTGGTCGCTGTGACGCGGACATCACGATGCGGTTGCGCCAGCCTGGCGCGTCACCTCCGGCGCGGATTCGACACGGGCGGCGTCGGGCGTGAAACGCACTGGCGGCGCCGAAGCCACAATGTCACCGCAAGATCACGCAACGCGTCGAGCCCAGCAGTACCGCGGGCGGCACCATGGCGGCAGCGGCCGCCAGGGCCACGGCGGTCCGCGGGGCGCGCACCGCGGCATGAGTGACGTTGCCGGCCACTGACATCGCGGTCGCCGTGCACAGCCACGTCCACAAGTACCGAATTCCCGCACGACACCGGCCTGGGGGGCCTCGATGAGGTGCCAATCTATCCCTTATCATCCGCCAGCGAAAACCGCTGCGCCGCAGAACATCTCGGGTCTCGACGACCAACGCTGTGCCGCGTCGGGGCGGCGACCGTTTCAGCGTATCGGCCTTCGGGAGGCGGGTGGTGCACAATCTTGGGCCGCCGCCGGTGATTCGCGGGCCGGTCGCTCAAGGCAGGCCAACGAGGTGTTAGCGAATCAGGCCGGATCCGTCAGCATCCGGAACGGTCGCCAAATATTTATCAGCTCAGAGAGGATCCGAACGAGCGGGTGAATCCGGTGCGCAGCACCCGCCGCGCGTGCGGCCAGAACGGCATTCCAGCTGCCGCGGTTGCACCCAGGGCGATCAATGCGATTGCGACGTCGACGCTCTCGCGGCCATCGTGCGATCAGTACACGTCTTTGAGATCCAGCAGCAGCGCCAGCTCGTCGACAACCAGCGCATTGGCCGTGCCGTAGGCGACCGCTACCGCGGGATGGCGGCGCTGCCTGTCGGAGCCGCGCAATCCCACCGCACCGACCGCCGACAGGAGCGCAATACCGATGTTGTAGTGATGGAAGTGGCGTCCACCGACACTGATTCCGCCGCCCTGGGGTCCGTGCCCGCGGTGAATCCAGTGGGTTAGCAGCCGCAGACCGGTGAACATCGTCGTGAACGACGCCTAGGACAGTACCGCCGCCCGCTCGGTGGGGCTGAGCCGCTGACCGAACTGGTCGCGCAGCCGGGTCCATATGTCGGCGGACAGTGGCGGCGTCATATGCGCACCGAGCCAGC
>DASWBF010000337.1:0-24348 GCA_036390735.1 Mycobacterium sp.
GGGCAAGATCATGCGGCGCGAGTTGCGGGAGCGCGAGCGAGCGAAGGGATGAGTGGCTGCGTCGCTCTTCTCGGTCGTCTGCGCGGGGCTAAGTTCGACTGGGTCCGGGTGCGGGTAACGGCCGCCGCGCTGGCCGTGACCCTGGTGGTGACCGGCCTCATTGCCGCTCCCTTGGCGACAGCGGACCAGTGCTCGCCGCCCGGCGTGCAGTCGGCGAGCTCGCTACCGACCAACCTCGCCAAGGCCGCCAAAGGGCCCGACGAGGACAAGTACACAACCGAATCCGTCGAGCCGCTCAATGCGGTCAACGTGAGCCAACTCGGCCTCGGCACACCCGGCACGCTCGTCGTCGGCACGCTGTCGGATGCGCCGCCGAGCGTGTGCATCAATTCGGCGGGCCAGTTCACCGGTTTCGACAACGAGCTGTTACGGGCCGTCGCCGACAAGCTCGGACTTCGGGTGCAGTTCGTCGGAACCGACTTCTCGGGTCTGCTGGCGCAGGTCGCGTCGCGTCGTTTCGACGTCGGCTCGTCGTCGATCACCACCACCGATGCACGCAGGAAGACGGTCGGGTTCACCAACGGCTACGACTTCGGCTACTTCTCGCTCGTCGTCCCGCCTGGCTCGCCGATCACCGGTTTCGACAAGCTGGCGGCGGGCCAACGCATCGGCGTGGTGCAGGGCACCGTGCAAGAGGCTTACGTCGTCGACACCCTGCACCTGGACCCGGTGAAGTTTCCCGACTACAACACCGTGTACGGCAGCCTGAAGACGGGGCAGATCGACGCATGGGTGGCGCCGTCGCAACAGGCACTCGGCACGGTGCGGCCCGGCGATCAGGCCGTGATCGTCGAAAACACCTTCAGCTTGGACAATTTCGTGGCCTGGGCGGTCGCGAAGGAGAACACGCCGCTGATCGACGCGCTCAACTCCGGGCTGGACGCGGTCATCGCCGACGGCACGTGGGCGAGGCTGTATTCCGAATGGGTGCCGCGCGCGCTGCCGCCCGGCTGGAAGCCCGGCTCGAAGTCCGCGCCGCAGCCGACGCTGCCCGACTTCGCTGCGATCGCGGCCAGCCAAACCCCGCGCGCCACCACCCCGCCAGCGCCGAAATCCACGCTGTCTCAACTCAAAGACTCATTCTTCGATTGGGATATGTACAAGCAGGCGATTCCAGACCTGTTCAAGACCGGCCTGCCGAACACGCTGATCCTGACGGTCAGCGCCAGCATCATCGGCGTGGTGCTGGGCATGGTGCTGGCAGTCTCGGGCATATCCCGGTCGCGGTGGCTGCGCTGGCCGGCGCGGGTGTACACCGACGTCTTCCGCGGCCTGCCGGAAGTGGTGATCATCTTGCTGATCGGCCTGGGCGTCGGGCCGGTGGTCGGCGGCTTGACCGGCAACAACCCCTATCCGCTGGGCATCGCGGCGCTGGGATTGATGGCGGCGGCCTACGTCGGCGAGATCTTCCGGTCCGGCATCCAAAGCGTCGAGTCCGGGCAGATGGAAGCGGCCCGCGCGCTGGGGTTCAGCTACCGCCGGTCGATGCGGTTAGTGGTTGTGCCGCAAGGTATTCGGAGAGTCCTGCCGGCATTGGTCAACCAGTTCATCTCATTACTGAAGGCATCGGCGCTGGTTTATTTCCTGGGCCTGGTCGCCGGGCAACGCGAGCTCTTTCAGGTCGGCCGCGACCTCAACGCACAGACCGGCAACCTGTCGCCTTTGGTGGCGGCCGGCCTGTTCTATCTGGCGTTGACGATTCCGCTGACCCACCTGGTGAATTACATCGACACCCGGCTGCGCCGAGGGCGCACCGTCGCAGAGCCGGAAGACCCACTGGCCGTGTCGCAGGAGATGGTGTAGCTGTGACGGACACGGCGCGCTTCGAACCGGTATCTTTGTCGGGCAACAACATTCATTTGTCATTCAGTCAGAACGCGGTGTTGCGCGGAGTCGACATCGACGCGGCGGCGGGCAGCACCGTGGCCGTGATCGGACCGTCCGGTTCGGGTAAGTCGACGCTTCTGCGTACCCTCAACCGGCTTTACGAACCTGACGGCGGCGACATCCTGCTCGACGGCCGGTCGGTGCTGAAGGACAACCCCGACGAACTGCGGCAGCGAATCGGCATGGTGTTCCAGAACTTCAATCTGTTCCCGCACCGAAGCGTGATCGACAACGTGATGCTAGCGCCGCGCACGCTCAAGCGGTTGTCGGCGGAGGCCGCCCGCGAGCTGGCGCTGACGCAGTTGGACCGAGTTGGATTGCGGCACAAGGCGGGTGTCCGTCCAACAACGCTGTCGGGAGGGCAGCAGCAGCGGGTCGCCATCGCACGGGCACTCGCGATGGCACCGCAGGTGATGTTCTTCGACGAAGCAACGTCGGCGCTCGATCCGGAACTGGTGAAGGGCATTCTCGCGTTGATCGCGGACTTAGGCGCCGAAGGAATGACGATGATCGTCGTCACCCATGAGATGGGCTTCGCCCGGTCGGCGTCAGACGCCGTCGTGTTCATGGATCACGGAAAAGTGGTGGAATCCGGCCCACCGGAGCGGATTTTCGAAGCCGCCGAAACCGACCGCTTGCAGCGATTCCTGTCGCAGGTGTTGTGATTTTCGGCGAAATCGACGGATTCGGTCCTGGCAGGCCCCGACAGGTTAGACTGGCGAATTATGGTGGAGACGACCGAGCCGCAGGTCACCGAGCTGGCCGAGGGGCTGCATCGGGTGCTCTCGAAGCTTGTCTCCGTGCTGCGCCGCGGCGACACCAGCCGTGTCGCCACCGGCGACCTGACGCTGGCGCAGCTCTCGATCCTGGTGACGCTGATCGACCGCGGCCCGATCCGGATGACGGAGTTGGCCGCGCACGAGCGCGTTCGCACGCCCACCACCACGGTCGCGATCCGACGGCTGGAGAAACTCGGGCTGGTGAAGCGGTCCAAGGACCAGTCCGATTTGCGCGCGGTGCTGGTCGACATCACCGACAAGGGCCTGGCGGTACACCGGGAGTCGCTTGCGAACCGGCGTGCGGCTCTGGCCGAGATGCTGGCCGGGCTGTCCGACGACGACCGCGAAACGCTGGCCAAGGCGCTGGCGCCGCTGGAACGGCTCGCCGGGCAGTCGGCCACCTAACCGGGCACTAGCCCAGCCAGTCCAGTACCGCCGCCGCCGTCCACGACTGCTGCATACTGCCCAGCGGTTCACCGGTGAACGGCTCGTAGTATTCGGCGAATGTGCCGTCGCTGGCCTGGCGCAACCCCTCCCGGCTCAGCGTGCGCGAACGTTCCGCCCAACCGCGCCGCGCAAACGCCCAGGAGAACAGCCACGTCATCACCGGCCACACCGGCCCGCGCCAGTACTCCCGCGGCCGGAAGTCCCGCGACACCGGTGACGTCGATGGAATCAGCGCGAACCGCAAGTCCGGATGCCCGCAGAACCTCGGTCCATCCAGTAGCCGCAGCAGGGCGCGTTCGCGGTCGTGCGGCAAGCCCCCGCACAGCAGCGGAGCGAACTGGGCAACCGTCTCGGTGGCGATCCACTTGTCGCTTCGGACATCAAAATCTTTTGCCGCACCGGTTCTTTCGTCGGCTGTCTCGGCCACACCGGAGCGGAACCTCTCGGCCCATCCGTAGAGATCGCGCACGTCGGCTTTCGGGCGGCTGTAGTCTTCGCCGATGTTGGCCAGCACGTCGCACGCCAGCGAGAACACGGCTGAGACGAAGACGTCCTCAACCGCAAAACTCATCACCTTCGGCAAGATATCGTCGTCGTACCGGGCCGCCTTCATCTCCTCGAGCAGCCACAAATAGCGGTCGTATTCGCTGTCGCTGGGTCGCTGGGAGGCGTCCATCACGATCATGTTGTCTTTGCGCTGGTATTCGGGGACCTGACCGGGAACGACGTTGGCGTAGGCCTCATCCCAGCGCGGCGAGTTGTCCATGCCGGATTCCCAGCCGTGGTAGAGCGTGATGCGGCCGCGGCCGTGCTGGTCGCGCGACTCTGCCAGCCAACGATGCCAGCGAACGAGATCGTTCCAAACCCGATCCAGGAACGACTCCGCCACCTGGCGGGTCGACCGGCCGCGTCTACGGGCGTGGTCGAGGATTCGCTCAACCGCGATGGCGTGCACCGGCGGCTGAGTGATGCCCGACGTGTGATGGTGCCGCGGCGCGTTGGCCGCAAGCTCGGAGCACGCCCACCGTTGAGGTCCGGGGAAGTACGCGTCGGCCCGGTTGGCGAACACGATGTGCGGGATCATCCCATTGGTCCACTGCGCCGAGAGCAGCGTGTCGAGCTCGACGACCGCGCGCTCGACACTCAGTGGCGCCAGGCCGACCGCCACGAACGCAGCGTCCCAGCTCCACATGTGCGGGTACAACAACGGCGCGGCGCTCGTCATCACACCCAGGTCGTTGCCGCGCAGCAGGTACGCAGCACGAGCGGCGAGCTGCGTCGGCGAGAAGCTGGGGTCCGGTGCCATCGGTTCTATGATGCGGCCGCGGCGCTGCGTTCGCCCGCTAATGTGGCGACATGCCGGCGCAGACGCGAGGAGCACAACAACCCACCGCGCTGATCACCGGGGCCGGCGGCGGCCTGGGTTCCGCCATCGCCGATGCGCTGGCGCCGACGCACTCGCTGCTACTTGCCGGCCGCCCGTCCGACCGCCTCGACGCCGTCGCACAGCGACTCGGCGTGAGCACACTGGCACTCGACTTGAGTGACACCGACACGCTGGCCGCAACCGCTGACGTCGTCGACGAGCTCGACGTGCTGGTGCACAACGCCGGGGTCGCATACCCGGATCACCTTGCCGAGTCGCGGATCGGGGACTGGCGAAAGACCTTAGAGATCAACGTTATTGGCGTGGTCGCGTTGACGCACGCGCTGCTGCCCGCGCTTCGGCGCGCGAAAGGCCAAGTAATCTTTGTCAATTCGGGTGCGGGACTGAATGTGCTGGCCGGCATGGCCTCGTATTCGGCCAGTAAGTTCGCAATGCGGGCGTACGCCGATTCGCTGCGCGCGGAGGAGCCGACCTTGCGGGTCACCTCGGTGCACCCCGGTCGCATCGCCACGGAGATGCAGCGCAAGCTCCGGGAGTTCGAGGACGGCGAGTACGACGAGAAGAACTACCTGCGGCCTGAGACGGTGGCCCGCGTGATCGCCGACATCGTCGCCACACCGCCGGACGGCCATGTGCACCAGATCATAATCCGGCAGCGCTAGACGACCAGGTTCACCAGCCGGCCCGGAACGACGATCACCTTCTTCGGCGTCGCACCGGCAAGAAACGCCGACACCTTCTCGTCGGCCAGCGCAGCGGCCTCGAGCGCGTCGGCGCCCGCGTCGGCGACCACCGAAATGCGGCCCCGCACTTTGCCGTTCACCTGCACCGGGTACTCGACGGTATCGTCTACCAGATACCGCTCGTCGGCGTGCGGGAACGGCCCGTGCGCCAACGAGCGGTCGTGGCCCAGCCGCCGCCACATCTCCTCGGCCAGGTGCGGGGCCACCGGCGCGAGCATCAACACCAGCGGCTCCACCGCGTCGCGTGCCGTGATCGCCTGCTTCGTCAGGTGATTCGTGTACTCGATCAGCTTGGCCACCGCGGTGTTGTTGCGAAGCCCCGCGTAGTCGTCTGCGACCCCGGCGATAGTGCGGTGCCGGATCCGCAGCGTGTCGTCGTCCAGCGGCTGTTCGGACGCGCGGGAGTCGCCGGTCTGCTCGTCGACAACCAGCCGCCACACCCGTTGAAGGAAGCGGTAGGCACCGACCACATCCTTTGTCGCCCAGGGCCGCGACGCCTCCAGCGGACCCATCGACATCTCGTACACCCGCAGCGTGTCGGCGCCGTAGTCGTCGCAAATCTCGTCGGGTGACACCGAGTTCTTCAGGCTCTTGCCGATCTTGCCGAACTCCTGGAACACCTCGACCTCCCCGCCCGGGCTGTCGTAGCAGAATCGGCCGTCGCGCTCGGTGACCTCGGCCGCCGGCACGTAGGCGCCGCGGGAGTCGGTGTAGGCGAACGCCTGAATGTAGCCCTGGTTGACCAGCCGGCGGTACGGCTCGCTCGAGCTGACGTGCCCCAGGTCGTAGAGCACCTTGTGCCAGAACCGGGAATACAGCAGGTGCAGCACCGCATGTTCGACGCCGCCGACGTACAGGTCGACTCCGCCGGGGTCGCCGGGCCCGTGCTCGGCCGGCCGCGGTCCCATCCAGTACGCCTCGTTCTCCTTGGCGCAGAACCGTTCCGAGTTGTGCGGGTCGGTGTAGCGCAGCTCGTACCATGAGCTGCCCGCCCACTGCGGCATCACATTGGTGTCGCGGGTGTAGTTCTTCAGCCCGTCGCCGAGGTCCAGTTCGACGTGCACCCAGTCGTCGGCCGTGCCCAGTGGCGGCGACGGCTCGCTGTCAGCGTCCTCGGGGTCGAACAGTACCGGTGCGTAGTCGGGGATGTCGGGCAACACCACCGGCAGCTCGGACTCGGGCAGCGGATGGGCCCGGCCGTCCTCGTCGTACACGATCGGAAACGGCTCGCCCCAATAGCGCTGCCGGGCGAACAACCAGTCCCGCAGCTTGTATTCGATGCGAGCCTGGCCGCGGCCGTCGGCCTCCAGCCGTTGCGTGATCGCCTCTTTAGCCGCCTCCACATCCAACCCGTTGAGGTAGGCCGAGTTCACCGCCAGGCCGGCACCGGTGTACGCCTCACGGGAAACCTCGCCCCCAGCAATGACTTCCACGATCGGCAGCTCGAATTCGGTGGCGAATTCCCAGTCTCGCTCGTCGTGCCCCGGCACCGCCATGATCGCCCCGGTGCCGTATCCGACGAGAACGTAATCGGCGACGAAGACCGGGACGCACTCACCGTTGGCCGGGTTGGCCGCGTATGTGCCAAGGAACACACCGGTTTTCGCCTTGTTCTCCTGACGTTCCAGATCGGACTTGGCCGCGATGGAGCGCCGGTAGGCCGCCACCGCATCGGCAGGCGTCGCCGCCCCGTACGTCCAGCGCAGGTTGACGTCGTCGGGCCAGTCGGCGGCCGTGAGCACGTCGGCTAGTTCATGCTCGGGTGCCAGTACGATGTACGTGGCACCGAACAGCGTGTCCGGCCTCGTGGTGAACACCTCGATGTCCACCGGCGTACCGTCGTTCGTGGTGACGCCGAACAACGCCGACGCTCCGGTGGAGCGGCCGATCCAGTTGCGCTGCATGGTCTTGACCTTCTCGGGCCAGTCCAGCACGTCGAGATCGTCGAGCAATCGGTCCGCGTAAGCTGTGATTCGCATCATCCACTGTCGCAACCGTTTCCGGTAGACGGGGAAGTTCCCGCGCTCGCTGCGCCCGTCGTCGGTGACCTCCTCGTTGGCCAGCACCGTGCCCAGGCCGGGGCACCAATTCACCAGCGAATCGGCGCGATACACCAACCGGTGAGAGTCAACGACGTCGGCACGCTCGCCCTCGGATACGTCAGGCCAGCGACGGCCGTCGTCCAATGACCTTGCACCGGAGTCGAACTCGGCGACCAATTCCGCGATCGGCCGCGCCCTGTCCGCGTCTCTGTCGTACCACGCGTTGTAGATCTGCAAGAAGATCCACTGCGTCCACTTGTAGAACTCGACGTCCGTGGTGGAGAAACTGCGCCGAGAGTCGTGGCCGAAACCGAGCCGGCCCAGCTGACGACGGAAGTTGACGATGTTGGCTTCGGTGCGGATGCGCGGATGGGTGCCGGTCTGGATCGCGTACTGCTCGGCGGGCAACCCGAACGCGTCGAAACCCAACGCGTGCAACACATTGCGGCCGGTCATCCGGAAGTAGCGGGCGTAGACGTCGGTCGCGATGTAGCCCAGCGGATGGCCGACGTGCAGGCCCTCCCCGGATGGGTATGGGAACATGTCTTGCACGAACATCTTGTCGTCTGGCACCGTCGAGCCATCTGTCGGCGCGAATGACCCGACAGGGTTCGGCACGTTGAAGATGCCCGTCTCCGCCCAGCGCTGCTGCCAGGACCGCTCGATCTCGCCGGCAAGCTCCCCGGTGTAGCGGAACTTCGGCACGTCGGCGTCGGCGCTTGCGCCCGCGGTGGTCGGCGAGTCGGTCACTCCCACAGGTTAGTCAGCGTGACGCAGAGGTCATTCGGCCCGTGGCAGGTCTCGGTTGCGTTGCGGACCGGTCAGAACTCGGTTCCAGCACTGGTGGTACCAGAGTGACAGTTGTTACGGTCGCGAGGTTCGCTTGCGCGGAAGGAGGACACGGCGGGATGAACCATGACACCCGGGGCTGGCTCGCGATGGTGGGTGGATCGGCGGCAGGCATCGCCGCGATCATCTGCTTGACCAGTCCCACCGCCGTCGCCGAGCCGATCCCGCCTCCTGTGCCGGCGCCCGTCACGGTCACCCAGACAGTCACCGCCGCGCCAGCGCCGGGGGCAGCGCTGGCAGCGCCGCAGGCCGTGAGCGCACCCGCCGCCGGTACGCCCGTCGGGTCCGCGGCCGTCCCCGGCAGAGCACCCGTCGTCGCAGCTCCCAGCGCCTCGCCGGTACCACAGGCGGGACTGTCCCCGGCGGCGCCGACGGCGGCGGCACCCGTCACACCCACACTCGCCCCGGCCACGTCGGGCACGCTCACCGACTACTTCAAGAGCAAGAACGTCACGCTCGAACCGCAACGCGCCCAAGGTTTTCAGGTCTTCAACATCACGTTGCCGATACCGCCGGGCTGGACGCAGGTACCCGACCCGAACGTCCCGGACGCGTTCGCGGTGATCGCCAACCGCACCAGCGCAGACCTCTACACGCCGAACGCTCAGGTCGTCGTCTACAAGCTCGTCGGCGAATTCGACCCCAAGGAGGCCATCACCCACGGGTTCGTCGACAGCCAGTCGCTGGCCGCGTGGCAGACCACCGGCGCCTCGCTCGCTGACTTCTACGGGCTTCCGTCGTCGATCATCGAGGGCACCTACCGGCAGAACGACATGACACTGAACACGTCGCGGCGACACGTGATCGTGCCGACCGGTCCCGACAAGTACCTGGTGTCGTTGTCGGTCACCTCCCAGGCCAGCAGTCAGGGAGCGCCCAGCGCCGCCGATGCCACCGACGCGATCGTCAACGGGTTCCGGGTCGCGCCCGTCACGCCGGCTGCGCCACCACCCGCGGCCCCGGGCCTGCCGACACTGCCTCAATCGCCGTAAGCGCGTCCCCGATCTGCGGGCGCACCGGGCCTCTCGTATTGTGTCTCCATGCTCGTGGCGGGGGTACTGTGCCTGGGTGCCGCCGCGCTCCTGGTGGCGCTTGGCGCGCGGGCCCTGGCCGGCCCAGCTCCGGCCGGCGGAGCCCAACAGGTGCTACGGGCGGTGGCACCGACCCAGCTCGCGGCCGCGGTGATGCTGGCTGCCGGCGGCGTGGTCGCGCTGTCGCGCCAATCCTCGATCGGGCTGCTGGTGTTGTGCATCGCCGGCGCAATGGCAACGGTCGCCGCGGGCGCGTGGCAGGGCGCCCGCTTCGCGCAGGCGACGCGGCAGCAGGATGCGTGTCAGCGAGCCGGCGGTCTGCGCTGCGCGGCGTGCACCCTGTCGTGTCGGTAGCGGGACGTATTGCCGCTGAAGGTTTTTGGGCCTCAGTTGCGGCTGATGTCGATTGGGTGCGTCGCCAGCAGCGACAACGGCCACGGCTGACGGCGCAGCGCGCGCGCCCACAGATCCACCCTCGGCTCCACAAGCACGTCAGAAGGCAACGCGGACAACACAATCCAGTCGTCCCGCTCGATCTCGCCTTCCAACTGGCCGATGGTCCAGCCTGAGTACCCGGCGAAGATGCGCACGCCTTCGACCACGGGTGCGATCGAGTCGGGGTCGGCGTCCAGGTCGACCATCACCATGCGGCCCTGCACATGTCGTAGACCCGGGACACCGTCACAGGTCACCCCCGCCCGCAGCGTCGCCAGGCACAGCGCCGCGTCGCGTTTCACCGGGCCGCCGATGAACATCGTCTTCGGCTTGGCGGTCAGTCTCGCCCACTGCGGAAGCACGTTGTAGACCGCGGTTTCGCTCGGCCGGTTCAGCACCACCCCGAGGGTGCCGCCGTCGTTGTGCTCGACGACGTAGATCACACTGCGCCGGAACGTCGGCTCCAACAGATCGGTGTTGGCCAACAGCAGAGTGCCGGACCGCACCCGGTGCGCGGTGGGTGCGTAGTCCTCCGGATCTTCTGAGTGGGCCACGTCACCATCATGTCACCAGCACAGCGCAATTGGGGCGATCAGCGAACGACGATCCGAATCTATGTACTGTAGGTTCCTCGTCGCTCTCCGGTGGCGGGTGGCAGGAAGTGACTTCGGTGGTTGACGTGCGCGCACCGGTCGCCGTGTGGCGATCCGTACGTGGGTTGCCCGAGTTCGGCCGGCTGCTCGGGGTGCGGATCGCCAGCCAGTTCGGCGACGGTTTGTTCCTTGCCGGGTTGGTGGGCGCAACCCTGTTCGATCCCGATCGGGCCGCAACACCAGGGGACGTCGCGTGGTCGTACGCGGTGCTGTTCCTGCCTTACTCATTTCTCGGGCCGTTCGCCGGAGCGCTGCTGGACCGGTGGGACCGCCGGTATGTGCTGGTCGGCGCGAACGCGGCGCGGCTGGTATTGATCACCGCCGTCGGAGCGCTGTTGGCGTTCGGCGCAGACTTGTGGGCGATCCGTGCCGGGGCGCTGCTGGTCAACGGTGTCGCCCGGTTCGTCACATCCGGGCTTTCAGCGGCGATGCCACACGTGGTGCCCCGCGAACAGGTCGTCACGATGAACGCGGTCGCCACCGCGGTCGGCGCGGTTGCAAGCTTCATCGGCGCCGGTTTCATGCTGTTGCCCCGGTGGTTGTTCGGCGCGAACGACACCGGTTCTGCCACAGTCATTTTCATCGTCGTCATTCCCGTACTGATCGCCTTGCTGCTGGCATTGCGGTTCCCGCCCCACAGCCTGGGCCCTGACGACACTGCGCTCACGGTCCACGGTTCGGCGGTGTATGCGGCCGCAACCGGCTGGCTGCATGGGCTGCGAACTGTCGTCGGGACGCCCGGCGTCGCGGCCACGCTGGCCGGACTCGCGGCACATCGCATCGCGTTCGGCATCAACACCATGCTGATGCTGGTGATCGTGCGGCACACCGACGCGCAGGTTCTCGCGGGCCTGGGCCTGGCGGTCCTCTTCGCAGCGGCCACCGGCACCGGTTCTTTCCTCGCCAACGTGCTGACCCCGGCGATCGTGCGGCGCGTCGGCAGATTCGCCGCCGCCAACGCGGCCCTCGCCACCGCGGCCGGCATCCAGGTGTTCGGCGCCGGGTTGGTGCTGTCGGTGATCGTGGTGTGCGGATTTCTGCTGGGTGCCGCAGGACAGGTGGTCAAGCTGTGCGCGGACAGCGCGATGCAAATCGACGTCGACGACGCGCGCCGGGGGCACGTGTTCGCGGTACAGGACTCGCTGTTCTGGCTGTCCTTCGTCGGCGCGGCCGCTGCCAGCGCGGCCGTGATTCCCGCCGACGGGCACTCCCCCGCGTTGGCGCTCACCGGCGCCGGCACGTATCTGGTCGGGCTCGTGGTGCATACGGTCGTCGGTCGCCGGGGACCGATTGCGCACGGGCGTTAGTGTTGCCCGCATGGCCGATGCGGCTCCCATCGTCGACGATCTGCGCGCCCAGAGCGACGAGCTGGATGCGCTCGTAGCGCCGCTTCCCGAAAACCGTTGGCGTGAGCCAACACCCGCGCAAGGGTGGACCATCGCCCACCAGATCAGCCATCTGCTGTGGACCGACCGGGTGGCGCTGACGTCCGTCACCGACGAACCCGGGTTCGATGAACTGCTCTCCGCAGCCGCCGCAGACCCGACGGGTTTCGTCGACGCAGCGGCCGAAGAGGAGTCACGCCGCTCGGCCGACGATCTGCTCGCCGACTGGCGGGCCACCCGTCGGCGACTGCACGACGCGCTGCTGGAGGTGCCGCCGACGCGAAAGCTGGTGTGGTTCGGGCCGCCGATGAGCGCGGCGTCGATGGCGACCGCGCGGCTGATGGAGACGTGGGCGCACGGGCTCGACGTCGCCGACGCGCTGGGGGTGCAGCGGGGGGCCGGCGAGCGGTTGCGCTCGATAGCACATCTGGGCGTGCGCACCCGCGACTACGCCTTCGCCGTTCATGGACTGCCGGTTCCCGCCGAGCCGTTCCGCGTCGAGCTGCGCGCCCCGGACGGCTCGGCCTGGGCGTGGGGTCCGGAGGACGCGGCGCAGCGGATCACCGGTTCGGCGTTGGACTTCTGCTATCTGGTCACCCAGCGGCGGCCGCTGTCAGCGCTTGACATCGAGGCCGTGGGTGACGACGCGAAACGCTGGCTCGCGATCGCGCAGGCGTTCGCGGGGCCGCCCGGCCCTGGGCGCTAGCAGCTACAGCAACTGTGCACCGGTGTACGCGCTCGCCAGGCGGACATCGGTGGTCAACAGCGGAACGCCAATACGCTCGGCGATTTCGACGTAAAGGGCGTCCACAAGGCGCAAGTTGTCGCGCCGCCCCCACGCGCCGATGACAATGTCCTCCAACGTGTGCCGCTTGAACGGTGCACTCATCAGCGCAGCAAGGGCGAAGGCGACTTCGTCGCTGCTCAGCAGCTCAGCGCGCCATAGCCGACCCAGGGCGGAGAGGACTTCGGCGTCGAAGTGCGCGGGCACGTGAACGGTGGCCTCGTTCAGTCGCTGGCGAAAACTACGGCGGCCAACCAGGAGATCGACCATCGCCGAAGCGTCGAGGACGAAGCCGTTGTCCCTCACCTGCCGAACTCGTCGCGCGCCGCGTCCAGCGCAGCGGTGATGGCGTCGCGTTCGATCGGCTGGCTGACCGCTGGCAGGGTGGCGAGCCAGCCCTGCATGGAGGTCCGAGCGAGTTCGGCGGCGATGGCGGCCTGAGTCAGTGCCGAGACGTTCAGTCCGTGCGTCCGTGCCTGTTCGGCCAGCTCATCGGGCACATAGACGTTCAACCGCGCCATACACACAAATATACACACTCCGTGCTGCGCTACAGCTGTTTCGAGGTGTCGGCGGCGCCGTCGCCGTTGGTGTCGGCCAGCTCGACGTCCCACCGCCCGTCGCCGTCGGAGTCCACATAGCCGAGCGCGCCCGACGGTCCGTCGCACAACACCCGGTCGGCCAGCCCGTTGCGGTCGGTGTCGATCACCTGGTCGTCGGCCTGCCCGTCGGCGTCGAAGTCGACGAGCGGGCCGCCGGTGTGCTCAATACCGTCAAGCCCGTACCACCGCACCTGGCCCGCCCGGTCCACAGTCACCGCCCACGTACCTGACCCGTCGTCGGTGAAGTAGCTTTCCGCGGTCCCGTCGTCGTCCAGGTCCAGCGCGACGTGATCCGCCAGGCCGTCGCCGTCGAGATCGCCGATCGCGTCGTCAACCGAGCCGTCGCCGTCGAAATCCAATCGCAGCGCGTCCAACGACCCGTCTCCGTCCAAGTCGGTGTCCGGCGTGCCGATCCACATCGTCGCCGAACCGTCGCCGGCACCGAAGCAGTACTCCATGCCGAGGTTGGACGCCGGGCTACTGCCGGGCGTTCCACCACGCCAGCAGCTCGGCGGTAGCTTCCTCCTTGCCCATCGGGCCGCGTTCCATCCGCAGCTCCTTGAGGTATCGCCACGCCTCCCCGACCTGCGGCCCGGCCGGTATGTCAAGCAGCTCCATGATCTCGTTGCCGTCGAGGTCGGGCCGCACCCGCTGCAGGTCCTCCTTCGCGGCGAGCTCCGCGATGCGCTTCTCCAGGTCGTCGTAGTTGGCCTGCAGCCGCTCGGCCCTGCGCCTGTTGCGGGTGGTGCAGTCCGCCCGGACCAACTTGTGCAGCTTGAGCAGCAGCGGACCGGCGTCGGTGACGTAGCGCCGCACCGCCGAGTCGGTCCACGTGCCCTCCCCGTAGCCGTGGAACCGCAGATGCAGATAGACCAGCTGTGAGACGTCGTCGATCATCTGCTTCGAGTACTTCAGCGTCCGCATCCGCTTGCGCGCCATCTTCGCCCCGACCACCTCGTGCTGGTGGAAGCTGACCCCGCCGTCGGGTTCGTGCTTACGGGTGTCGGGCTTGCCGATGTCGTGCAGCAGCGCGGCCAACCGCAGCACCAGGTCGGGCCCCTCATCCTCCAGCGCAACAGCTTGCCGCAGCACGGTCAGCGAATGCCGATAGACATCCTTGTGCTGATGGTGCTCGTCGATGGTCAGCCGCATCGCCCCGATCTCCGGCAGCACCACGTCGCCGATGCCGGTGTCGACCATCAGCTCGACGCCGGCCACCGGGTCGTTACCCAGCATCAGCTTGTCCAGCTCGGCCGCCACGCGCTCGACGGTGATGCGGCCCAGCTGCGGTGCCATCGCCGCGATCGCGGCCCGCACCCGCTGCACGACGGAGAAGCCCAGTTGTGAGACGAACCGCGCCGCCCGCAGCATCCGCAGCGGGTCGTCGCCGAACGACACCTCAGGTGGAGCCGGGGTGTCCAGTACCCGCTGACGGATCGCGCCCAGCCCGCCGAGGGGGTCGACGAATTCCGCCGGGCCGTCGGCGGTAATGCGCACGGCCATCGCGTTGGCCGTGAAGTCGCGGCGCCCCAGATCCTCGTCGATGCTCCTGCCGAACCGCACCTGCGGGTTGCGCGACACCTGGTCGTAGGTGTCTGAGCGGTAGGTCGTGATTTCCAGCCGGTGCGCGTCCTTCGCGGCGCCGACGGTGCCGAACTGAATCCCGGTGTCCCACAACGCATCCGCCCACTGCCGCAGCATTTGCTGGACTTGCTCCGGCTCAGCGTCGGTGGCGAAGTCCAGGTCGGCGCCCAACCGGCCCAGAATCGCGTCGCGGACGCTACCGCCGACCAGATACAGTTCGTGGCCCGCGCCGGCGAACACCGCACCGAGGGCGCGCAGAATGTCGGTGTGCTGGTTCAACGCGATCGCGGCGCCGGCAAGCAATTCGGCGTCGGAAGCGGTTTCAGGCACGTTCGACTACCCTAATGCGCACTCCGGGTGACCCGCCCACCGGCGCGTGGGACCAGAGTGAAATGTCATGCCAACTACTATCGCTTGGGTGTCGGACGGCGAACGGGCAAGGCCGCGACGGCGCCGGGGTCGGCGCCGTGGCCGGCGTGCCGCCGCCCCAGCCGACACCGCACCCAAGCAAACCCCCGAGCAAGCTGAAACCGCGCCGGCCAGTCCCGGCCGCCGATCACCAGACCGGCTGCGCACCGTACACGAGACGTCGGCCGGCGGATTGGTGGTCGACGGCCTGGACGATCCGCAGGGCAGCCACGTGGCGGCGTTGATCGGCCGGATCGACCGGCGCGGCCGGATGCTGTGGTCGCTGCCGAAAGGACACATCGAACTCGGCGAAACCGCCGAGCAGACCGCGATCCGCGAGGTGGCCGAGGAAACCGGGATCCAGGGCGACGTAGTTGCCTGCCTCGGCAGCATCGACTACTGGTTCGTCACCGAGGGCCGGCGCGTGCACAAGACCGTGCACCACTATCTCTTGCGTTTCCTCGGCGGGGAGCTGTCCGACCACGACCTCGAGGTCAGTGAGGTGGCCTGGGTGCCGCTGGACCAGCTGCCGTCGCGGCTGGCATACGCCGACGAACGCCGACTCGCTGAGGTCGCCGACGAACTGATTCAGACGTTGCACACGCACGGGCCGGCCGCCCTGCCGCCGCTGCCGTACAGCGCGCCGTGGCGCCGGCGTCAGACCCATTCACGCACCCGCCGGCGTCGTTCCGATGAGACCGAGTCGGGCCGGACGAACGGTCACAGGCACCAGCAGTGACACACCGGCGGCGCCGCGCATCACTGCGGTTCACCGCAGCAACGACACTGCGGGTCATCGCCGCGGCGGTGCTCGTCGCGTTCCCGCTGCTGGCGACCGTCATCCCCCGCGCGGTGGCGGGCGAACCTGGCGACGTGCGCTTCCTGGAGGTGCGCATCGACCGCGTCACCCCGGAGATCGTCACCACCACCGGGGACGCCACCGTGACCGTGACCGGCACCGTGACCAACGTCGGCGACCGGTCGGTGCGTGACATCGTTGTCCGGCTCGAGCACGCCGGGGAGGTCACGTCGCCGCAGGTTCTGCGGACCAGTCTCGACGGTGCCACCGACCAGTACCAGCCGGTCAGCGACTTCGTCACCGTGGCGCCCGAGCTGCGACGTGGGCAGTCCGGCGCTTTCACGCTGTCGTACCCCGTGCGCTCCACGTCGGCGCCGTCGCTCGGCATCAACGAACCCGGGGTGTACCCGCTGCTCGTCAACGTCAACGGCACACCCGACTACGGCGAACCCGCGCGCCTCGACGACGCCCGTTTCCTGCTACCGGTGCTGGGCGTGCCGGCTGACCCCTCGGTCGAGTCGACCGACACGCTGACCAGCGTCGTGGCGCCCGACACCGCCAAACCCGTGCTGATCACGATGCTGTGGCCGTTGGCGGACCGGCCGCGGTTGGCGCCGGGCGCGCCGGGCGGTGTCACACCGGTGCGACTGGTCGACGACGAGCTGGCAGTCTCGCTGGCTCCCGGCGGCCGGCTCGACACACTGTTGTCGGCGGCGGACTTCGCGACCGGGCCATCGATCGACCCGGATGGTCGCGTCAACGGCGCGCTATGTCTGGCCGTCGACCCGGACCTGCTGGTGACCGTCAACGCGATGACCGCCGGCTACGTCGTCGCCGACAACCCCGACGACCGAAACTCCCCCACCCACCCCGGGGCTGGACAGGCAGCGGCGGCGGCGTGGCTCGACCGGCTGCGCACGCTTGCCCGCCGGATGTGTGTGGCCCCGACGCCGTACGCGCAGGCCGATCTCGACGCCTTGCACCGGGTCGGCGACCCGGGGCTGGCGACGATCGCGACCAACGGCGCCGGCGACATCGTCGACCAGATCCTGGGCGTCACGTCCACCCGCGGCGCCACACTGCTCGGCGACGCGTCGCTGACCGAGGGGGCCGCAGACCTGCTGAACGCCCAAGGCCCGACGGTCGCGATCGCCGCCGCGAACTGCACCGCACAAGACGAGGCCGACGGCAAACTGCAGCCGGCGAACGTCAACCCGCACCGACTGTCAGACCAGCTGGTGACCGCTCCGTTCGATCCCACGGTCGGCGCCGCGCTCGCGGGCGCGGGGCGCACACCAGCGTCGCCGTCCTATCTGGACTACTCGCTCGTCGTGCCGTACAAGCACGACTCCGCGACGGCGCGGCGCCAGGACGCGATCAGCGCGATGTTGTGGCTCGGCCTGAACCCCGACGCCGCGCCGCGCAGTCAGATTCTGATGCCGCCGCTGTTCTGGGATCTGCAGGGCGCAGATGCCCAGGCGCTCCTGACCGCGCTGGCCACCACAATTCGCGCCGGCCTAGCGGTTCCGCGGCCGTTGCCCGCGGTGATCGGCGACGCCGAAGCCGCCGCTGTCCCCAGTTCGCAAGCGCCGGGCAAGGCAGCGCAGCGCGGGCGCGTCGACGACGCGGTGGCCTCCGACATGCGCGAGCAGGTTGGCAGGCTGTGGGGACTGACCGCAGCGTTGACGACGGATCCGCGGACCGGTTTGACGGGCACGCAGTACACCGCGCCGCTGCGGGAGGACATACTGCGCGCGTTGAGCCAAGCGTTTCCGCCCGACGGCCGCAACGAGCAGGCGCAGCAGCGCATGGCCGCGGTCAACGTCACCGTCGACGACATGTTCGGCGCGGTCACGATCGTCAACCCCGGCGGCTCGTACACGCTGGCCACCGAACACAGCCCGCTGCCGCTGGCGCTGCGCAACGACCTTCCGGTGCCGATCAAGGTGCGGCTTCAGGTCGACGCGCCGCCCGGAATGACGGTGACCGACATCGGTGTGCAGGAGCTGCCGCCGGGATACCTGCCGCTGCGCGTGCCGATCGAGGTGCACTTCACGCAACGCGTCGCGGTGGACGTCGCACTGCGCACTCCCGACGGCCTGTTGCTGGGTGAGCCGGTGCGGTTGTCGGTGCACTCCAACGCATACGGCAAGGTGCTGTTCGCGATCACGATGACCGCGGCGGCGGTTCTGGTGGTCCTGGCAGGCCGGCGGCTGTGGCACCGCTTCCGCGGCCAGCCCGACCCGGCTGACCTCGACCGCCCGGAACCAGAGTGACCGCCGCCGGCCGGCGACCCGAGCTCACCGACGCGGCGGTGGTGTCGCGGTCGTGGGGAATGGCGTTCGCGACGTTGGTCAGCCGCATCACCGGCTTCACCAGGATCGTGCTGCTCGCCGCGATTCTCGGTGCGGCGCTGTCCAGTGCGTTCTCGGTGGCCAACCAGCTGCCCAACCTCGTCGCCGCGCTCGTGCTGGAGGCCACCTTCACCGCGATCTTCGTGCCCGTGCTGGCGCGCGCGGAACGCGACGACGCCGACGGCGGCGCCACCTTCGTCCGTCGGCTCGTCACGCTCGCGACGACGCTGCTGCTGATCACCACCGCGCTGTCCGTCGTGGCCGCCCCGCTACTGGTCCGGTTGATGCTGGGCAGTGACCCGCAGGTGGACAAACAGCTCACCGTCGCGTTCGCGTATCTACTTCTTCCTCAAGTACTTTTCTACGGACTGTCATCGGTGTTCATGGCAATACTGAACACCCGCAATGTGTTCGGCCCGCCAGCGTGGGCGCCGGTGGTCAACAACATCGTCGCGATCGTCACTCTCGGTGTGTATGTCCTTGTCCCAGGCGAACTTTCGGTGGAGCCCGGCAACACCAAGCTTCTTGTGCTGGGCATCGGCACCACGCTCGGGGTGGTCGCGCAGAGCGTCGTCCTGCTGATCGCGATCAAGCGCGAACGCATCAGCCTCCGCCCGCTGTGGGGCGTCGACGACCGGCTCAAGCAGTTCGGGACCATGGCCGGCGCGATGGTGCTCTACGTGTTGATCAGCCAGCTCGGTTTGGTCGTCGGCAACCAAATCGCAAGCTGGGCAGCGGCTTCCGGGCCTGCGATCTACAACTACACGTGGCTGGTCTTGATGTTGCCGTTCGGGATGATCGGTGTGACGGTGCTGACGGTCGTCATGCCGCGGCTGTCCCGCAACGCCGCCGCTGACGACATCCCGGCTGTGCTGGACGATTTGGCGCTTGCCACTCGCCTGACCATGGTGACGCTGATCCCCACCGTCGCGTTCATGACCGTGGGCGGCGCGGCCATCGGCTCCGCGTTGTTTGCATACGGCAAGTTCGGCTCCGTCGACGCCAGCTATCTCGGAAGCGCCATTGCGCTGTCCGCTTTCGCGCTGATTCCGTACGCGATGGTGCTGCTGCAGTTGCGGGTGTTCTACGCGCGGCAGCAGCCATGGACGCCGATCGCGATCATCGTCGTGATCACCACGGTCAAGGTCGCGGCCTCGCTGGGGGTACAACAGCTCACCGAGCACCACGTGATCAGCAACCCCGAAATGGTCGCCGGCTACCTCGGGCTGGCCAATGGGCTCGGCTTTCTGGCCGGTGCGATAGCCGGCTACCTGCTGCTGCGCCCGGCGCTCAACCCGCCGAGTGGGTACATGTTCAGTGCGGACGTGGTGCGCACCGTGCTCGTCACCATCGCCGCGTCGTTGCTGGCGGCGATGGTCGCGTATATCGCGGACCAGCTGCTGCACTTCCAGAACTTGACCGAAAGCGGCGGGGGCGCCGGTTCGCTGCTGCGGCTGTTGCTGCTTGGCTCGATCATGCTTCCGATCGTGGCCGCGGTGATGCTCGCCGCCGGTGTCGCAGAAGCGCATGCGGCCCTCGCGGCGGTCCGGCGGCGGCTCGGCAGAGCCGCCGTGAAATCATCGCCTGCGTCAAGTCCGGTTTCGGACCGGCCCCGCTCGGATACCTCGGTCACGTACCCTGAACAGAGGCTTTCGTTCGCGCAGAGGCCGCGGGCCGACGTGCAGGAAGGGATGGCGGTGACCAACGAGACCGCGGGCAGTCCCGATGCGACTGCCCGGCTGACGCGGCCATCCGCCGACGATTTCCAGCCCGATGTGGCCGAATCTCCCGCCGACACCAGGGCGACATCTCCCGCCGACACCAGGGCGACCACCGAGGTGCCCATGCGCGGCCGCTCGCCGGGCGACTTCGCCGGCGACCCCACCCGCGAATCGATGGGGATCGCCGCACCCCGCGACACGGCGGACTCGTCGCGCTCTGACCAAGAGGGCCATCTGATACCGGGTGCCAGCATCGCCGACGGCCGCTACCGGTTGTTGGTGTTCCACGGCGGGCCCGAGCACCTGCAGTTCTGGCAGGCGTTGGACACCGCGCTCAACCGGCAGGTGGCGTTGACCTTCGTCGACCCCGAAGGACAGCTGCCCGTCGACAGGGTGCAGGACATCCTCGCGCGCACGCTGCGGCTGAGCCGGATCACCATGCCCGGCATCGCGCGCGTTCTCGATGTCGCGCGCGCACGCACCGGCGGCCTAGTGGTGTCGGAGTGGATCCGCGGCGGCTCGCTGCAGGAGGTCGCCGACACCTTGCCGTCACCGGTGGGCGGTGCCCGGGCCATGCAGTCGCTGGCGACCGCCGCCGACGCCGCGCACCGGGCGGGCGTCGCACTGTCGATCGATCACCCCAGCCGGGTGCGGGTCAGCATCGAGGGCGACGTGGCCCTGGCCTTCCCTGCGACCCTGCCGGGCGCGAATCCCGACGCCGACCTGCGCGGTATCGGCGCGGCGTTGTATGCGCTGCTGGTCAATCGGTGGCCACTGCCCGAGAGCGGCGTGCCCAGCGGATTTGCGCCGGCGGACTCCGACCCGGCCGGAAATCCGGTCGAGCCCAAGGCCGTCAACCGCGACATCCCGTTCCAGATCTCCGCAGCCGCCGTGCGGTCGATTCAGGTCAACGGCGGAATCACCAGCGCGGCTACACTTTCGCATCTTCTGCAGCAGGCCACCGCGGAGGCCGACCGCACCGACCTGATCACTCCGGTCGAAGAACCGCTGCCTGCGTCTCCGTCGCGATTCCGGGGCGCAGGTTTCCGCGGCTGGGGGGACTTGGACGAAGAGGAGCGCACCCGGCGCCGCAAGGGCCTTCTCATCGGTTTAGGTGTCGTAGGCGCGGTCGTCGTCGTGGCGACATTGCTTGCCGCAGCGCTGTTCAACGGCGTCGGCGACGACTATTCGAGCACCGAGAACCAGCTGGGCCTGAACCCGACGAGCGGCCTCCCTGCGCCAGCGGGCAACGGCGGGGACGTGAAACCCGTTGGCGCCGCGGTGTTTTCCCCCGATGGCGGCGCAGACGATCCCGATAACGCGGGCCGGGCGGTCGACGGCAACACGTCGACCGCATGGGCCACCGACGTCTACACCAACAGCGTGCCGTTCCCGAAGTTCAAGAACGGCGTCGGCCTGATGCTGGAGCTGCCGAAGTCGACGACGCTCAGCGCAGTGGACGTCAATGTGTCGAGCACCGGCACGAAGATTCAGATCCGGTCGGCGACCACTGCCTCGCCCAGCAGCCTGGAGGACACGACCGCGCTCACGGAGCCCACGTCGGTGCAGCCCGGCCCGAACCGGATACCCGTCACGATGTCCTCCCCCACGTCGTATGTGCTGGTGTGGATTTCGACGTTGGGCACCACTGACGGCGAGAGCCAAGCGGATATCTACGAGATCACTCTCGAAGGCACCTCCTGACATTCATCCCGAGTAATCTCATTGATGATGTTTTCGGGCTGCCTGCACCGCACCAGCGAACGGTTTTCGGGAGCTTGACTTCACGTATATCCCTACCGAGCTAACCGCCGCCCCGCTTCCGATAGTTGCAGTCGACAAGACTTTCCCAGTTGGCGTCCGGGGCCAGGTCTGCACCCGCTTAGGGTTCGGCTGTGGGGCGTTTCGGGGGGGCACAGCAGCCGCAACGGTCCGACGCGGAGTTGCTCGCCGCACACGTCGGGGGCGATCGCTACGCCTTCGAGGAGCTGTTCCTGCGACACCACCGTCAGCTGTACCGGCTAGCCCGGCTGACCAGCCGCACCAGCGAAGACGCCGCCGACGCGCTCCAGGACGCGATGCTTTCCGCGCACCGCAGTGCCGCATCCTTCCGCAACGACGCCGCGGTAAGCAGCTGGCTGTACCGCATCGTCGTCAACGCGTGCCTGGACAGGTTGCGGCGCAACAAGATTCACCTCACTGTCTGCATTGAGGACGACGCCTACCCGGTCAGCGACTCGACGTCGCGTTCGGACACCGCAGTCGTCGTGCAGCGGGCGTTGATGCGGCTGCCCGTGGACCAGCGGGCCGCCGTCGTCGCGGTCGACATGCAGGGCTACTCCGTCGCCGACGCCGCCCGGCTGCTCGGCGTCCCGCAGGGAACCGTGAAGAGCCGATGCGCCCGGGCGCGAGCGCGACTCGCGCTGATGCTGCGCTACTTCGACCAGGACGCAGAAAGCGGGGCCGCAGGGTAAAACGGGCTGGTGGACACGAAGCGAGGCTCGTCCGAGCGACAATCAAGCTCCGACGGCCCCGCGATCGAGCGTGTCCGCGCCGAGCTGGCCGGGCTGAGCGACGACGCGGCATCGGCTCCCGACGTGCCGCGGCCGGTCGCCGAGCGCGTGGTGTCCGCCCTTCGGACCGCGCCTCCGGTTCGACGCACGCCCGCGGTCCGGATCAGTGCCGCGGTGGGCGTCGCGGCGGCGCTGGTGGCGGCCGGAATCGGGACGGTCATGCTGCAGCGCTCGGGCTCGTCTGTGCCGCCGACCGAATCGTCGGCCAAGCATCTGCCCGAGCCGGCCGCGGCGACGGTGCCGCTTTCCGGCGACGAGATCGTCGCGCTGCTGAGCCGTCCTCCCGACCTCGGGGCACTCGGCGATGCGCGGCGGCGGTCCTCGTGTCTGAGCGGGCTGGGCTATCCGGGGCCGGACGCCGTGCTCGGCGGCCAGCAAGTCGATATCAACGGTGCGCCGGCGGTTTTGCTGGTGCTGCCGGGCGACACCCCGGATACCGTCGCCGCGCTGGCGGTACGACCGAACTGCAGCTCGATCGACACGGGGCTGCTCGCCGACACCCAAATTCGGCGTCCGTAGCGCCGGCCGGGAACACCTGGACCTACCCTGGTGTTGCATCGATCGCTGTCCGTTGGCAGAAAGGCTGGCATGACGTCATCCCCCACCGTCCACGATGTGATCATCATCGGCTCGGGACCAGCCGGCTACACCGCAGCGATCTACGCCGCACGGGCGCAGTTGGCCCCGTTGGTCTTCGAAGGCAGCCAGTTCGGCGGCGCATTGATGACCACCACCGACGTCGAGAATTATCCGGGTTTTCGTGCCGGAATCACCGGCCCTGAACTGATGGACGAGATGCGGGAGCAGGCTCTGCGATTCGGTGCCGACCTGCGGATGGAGGACGTCGACGCGGTGTCCCTGCAGGGTCCGGTCAAGACCGTCGCTGTCGGCGACGAAACTCACCGGGCCCGCGCGGTCATCCTCGCGATGGGTGCCGCCCCGCGCTACCTCGGGGTGCCCGGGGAGCAGAACCTTCTTGGCCGCGGAGTCAGCTCGTGTGCGACCTGCGACGGCTTCTTTTTCCGCGACCAGGACATCGCGGTGATCGGCGGAGGCGACTCGGCGATGGAGGAGGCGACGTTCCTCACCCGGTTCGCGCGAAGTGTCACGATCGTGCACCGCCGTGAGGAGTTCCGCGCGTCGAAGATCATGCTCAAGCGGGCAGAGGACAACGACAAGATCCGTTTCCTCACCAACACCGTGGTCACCGAAGTCCTGGGCACCGACAGCGTCACCGGGTTGCGGTTGCACAACACTCTCACCGGCGAGGACAGCACCCTCGGCGTCACCGGCGTGTTCGTCGCCGTCGGCCACGACCCGCGCTCTGAACTGGTCCGCGACCAGCTCGACGTCGATCGCGACGGTTACGTTCTGGTCCGGGGTCGCAGCACCTATACCTCGATCGACGGAGTGTTCGCGGCCGGCGACCTCGTCGACCGCACGTATCGGCAGGCGGTGACCGCCGCCGGTACCGGCTGCTCGGCTTCCATCGACGCCGAGCGCTGGTTAGCCGAAACCGCCCATGTCGACACCGACGACAACCTGATAGGAGCGCCGCTGTGAGCGACACCACCGCCACCATCGCCGTCACCGACGACTCGTTCGCGCAGGACGTGCTCGCCAACGAGCGACCGGTACTCGTCGACTTCTGGGCGACCTGGTGCTCACCGTGCCGGATGGTCGCGCCGGTGCTGGAGGAGATTGCCGCCGAAAAGGCCGGCGCGCTCACCGTCGCCAAGATCGACATCGACGCCAATCCCGGCACGGCACGCGACTTTCAGGTCATCTCGATTCCGACGCTGATCTTGTTCAAGGGCGGCGAGCC
>DASWBF010000338.1:0-14102 GCA_036390735.1 Mycobacterium sp.
GGGCAGAGGACAACGACAAGATCCGCTTCCTCACCAACACCGTGGTCACCGAAGTCCTGGGCACCGACAGCGTCACCAGGTTGCGGTTACACACCACGCTCACCGGCGAGGACAGCACCCTCGGCGTCACCGGCGTGTTCGTCGCCGTCGGCCACGACCCGCGCTCTGAACTGGTCCGCGACCAGCTCGACGTCGATCGCGACGGTTACGTTCTGGTGCGGGGTCGCAGCACCTATACCTCGGTCGACGGAGTGTTCGCGGCCGGCGACCTCGTCGACCGCACGTATCGGCAGGCGGTGACCGCCGCCGGTACCGGCTGCTCGGCTTCCATCGACGCCGAGCGCTGGTTGGCCGAAACCACCCATGTCGACACCGACGACAACCTGATAGGAGCCCCGCTGTGAGCGACACCACCGCCACCATCGCCGTCACCGACGACTCGTTCGCGCAAGACGTGCTCGCCAACGAGCGGCCGGTACTCGTCGACTTCTGGGCGACGTGGTGCTCACCATGTCGGATGGTCGCGCCGGTGCTGGAGGAGATCGCCGCCGAGAAGGCCGACGCGCTCACCGTCGCCAAGATCGACATCGACGCCAATCCCGGCACGGCACGCGACTTTCAGGTCATCTCGATTCCGACGCTGATCTTGTTCAAGGGCGGCGAGCCGGTGAAGCGGATCGTCGGCGCCAAGAGCAAGGCCGCGCTGCTACGCGAACTCGCTGACGACATCTAGCCGACAGGCCGTCGACAGGTCGCCTGGCGTTTTCTCGATTCGGGGAATCGTCTGCGACAATAATGCTTAGCTTGTCGTGCGATCGCCCGATTCCGACGCTGCCAGCGCAAACGGCTCGTCGCCGCGTCGGTGTCCGGCACGGCGACCGTGACCGAAAGGCCCCTCTATGTCGACTCTGCGCCGCGGTGACCGCGGCAGCGCAGTCACCGAGATTCGCAGCGCCTTGGCGTCACTGGGATGGTTGGAGGACCCGGACGCGGACCTGACGACCGGCAAGCACGCGGTCCCCGAGATGTTCGACGCAGAACTCGACCAGGCGGTGCGTGCCTTTCAGCAGCATCGCGGCCTGCTCGTGGACGGTGTGGTGGGCGAAGCCACCTATCGCGCGCTGAAGGAAGCGTCGTACCGCCTCGGTGCGCGCATTCTGCATCATCAGTTCGGCGCGCCGATGTACGGGGACGACGTCGCGTCACTTCAGGCTCGGCTGCAGGATCTGGGTTTCTACACGGGTTTGGTCGACGGTCATTTTGGCCTGCACACCCACAACGCGCTGATGTCCTACCAACGCGAGTACGGACTCACATCCGACGGCATCTGCGGCCCAGAAACGTTGCGCTCGTTGTATTTTCTCGGTTCCCGCGTGACGGGTAGCTCACCGCACGCGATTCGCGAGGAGGAGCTGGTTCGCCGATCCGGGCCACGGCTTTCGGGCAAGCGCATCATCATCGACCCGGGCCGCGGCGGCGATGACCACGGTGCGATCATGCAAGGTCCGGCCGGTCCGATCAGCGAGTCAGACATCTTGTGGGACTTAGCTTCTCGGTTGGAAGGCCGAATGACGGCCATCGGCATGGAGACGTTCTTGTCCCGGCCGGCCAACCGCAGCCCGTCGGATGCTGAACGTGCCGCGACCGCGAACACGGTAGGCGCCGACTTGATGATCGGTTTGCGTTGCGCTACTCAGCCGAGCCCGCTGCCCAACGGCGTCGCGTCATTTCACTTCGGCAACTCACACGGCTCGGTGTCCACGATCGGTCGCAACCTCGCCGACTTCATTCAACGAGAAGTGGTGGCCCGCACCGGATTACAGGACTGCCGGACACACGGACGCACGTGGGACCTGCTCCGGCTCACCCGCATGCCGACGGTGCAGGTCGACATCGGCTACATCACCAACCCCCGCGATCGCGCGATGCTGGTGACCACCCAGACCCGCGACTCGATCGCCGAGGGGATCCTGGCGGCCGTCAAGAGGCTGTATCTCCTCGGCAAGAACGACCGTCCCACAGGCACTTTCACGTTCGCCGAATTGCTGGCGCATGAGTTGTCGGTGGAGCAAGCCGGCCGGCTCAGCCGGTAGCGTCCACCCGGCCGGCCCCCGCTCCAACCGGCTCCAGCTGCTCGCTCTGCAACAGCCGATCCAGCGCAGCCTCCACTTCGGCCTTCCAACCCAGGCCCTGGTCCAGCTCGAGGCGCAGCCGCGGGAAGTACCGGTGCGGTGCGACAACGGTGAAGCCGACGTCCAACAGGAAATCCGCTCCGGTCATGCACTGGTCGAACGAGCAGTCGCCGAACGGCTGTACCACCGAGCGGACGTCCGGCGGAGCGGTGCGATGGTCTACCAACTCCTCGGCCTCTGCGGTCCGCCCGAACGCCTCCAACGCGCGGACTCCGCGTCGGATCAGATCCGCGACCGCTTGCGCGACGAGGCTGCGGGCCAGGGTGTCGGGCTGCCCGGGCTCGACGCCCATCGACGTCAAGAGCACCGCGTCGGGGCTGACGGGCGAGGTGGGAAACGAGCCGGCGCGCGGAACTGCGCCCGGCGGCGCGTATAGCGCATAGCCGACGCACGGGGCTTCCGAGTGCTCCGGGTCTTGGTCGTCGCCGTGTTCGCGAATCGGTACCGCGATTTGTCCGCATGCACCCCACTCGAGCATGACCATCGACAGCCACGCTTCCTTCTCGAATTCCGGGTCGGCGAAGCGATCGTCGCGACCGAGAGCTGTTGGGTCGACCTCCCAGAACACGCAGCGGCGGGCGTGCTTGGGCAGCTGCTCGAAACATTCGAGCCGCAGCGGCATGATTCGGGCGGACACTACGCTCTCGGACCTCCAAAGGGTGCTGCTGCCCAAGGCAGCCCTACCAGAATAAGAGAGGGTGGGCGTTGTAGGCCAGTTTCGGCCGTCTTGCATGTTCGATCTCCTGCACAGCGCGAAAATCCTTGAGACACGCAATCTTTCGTCTCAAGGTCACTTGCGGGTCGCGAACCGGTCAGGATGCCGTCACAGTGACGTATCGGGTCGGTGTCACTGGGAGGCGAAAATCAGCCATCAGCGGCGTTCATCAGGCTCACGATCCGCTGCAAGTCGTCGACCGAACCGAACTCGACCACGATCTTGCCCTTGCGCTTGCCCAGACTCACGGTGACCCGGGTGTCGAAGTTGCTCGACAGCCGCTCGGCGATGTCTTGCAGGCCTGGCATCTGAATCGGTTTGCGACGGGCACCCGGCGCGGGTGTGCTGTCGCCGCGGTTGGCCAACGTGACGGCCTCCTCGGTGGCGCGCACCGACAGCCCCTCGGCGACGATTCGCGCGGCCAGTTCTTCCTGCGCATCGGGGCCACCCTCCAAGGTCAGGAGCGCGCGGGCATGGCCCGCCGACAGCACCCCCGCGGCGACTCGACGCTGCACGGCAATCGGCAATCGCAGCAGCCGGATCATGTTCGTGACCAGCGGACGCGACCGGCCGATCCGCGCGGCGAGCTCGTCGTGGGTGACGCCGAACTCCTCTAGCAGCTGCTGGTAGGCGGCGGCCTCTTCAAGAGGATTCAACTGCACGCGGTGGATGTTCTCCAGCAGGGCATCGCGCAACATGTTGTCGTCGCTCGTCTCGCGGACGATGGCTGGAATCGTCGCCAGTCCCGCCTGCTGCGCGGCGCGCCAGCGCCGCTCCCCCAACACGAGCTGGTACCGGCCGGCCGGGTCGGGTGAGCGCACGACGATCGGTTGCATCAACCCGAACTCGCGGATCGAGTGCACCAGCTCCGCGAGCGCCTCTTCGTCGAACACCTGCCGTGGTTGCCGGGGATTCGGGACGATCAGCGCCGGGTCGATCTCACGGTAAACGGCGCCGACGGACGCGCGGTCACCGGCGGGGGTACCGCCAAGCACGACGTCCGCGGCGGCATCGCCCAGCCTCGGGCCCAACCCTGCGCCACCCGTCTCCGACGGCCCCGTCGGGATCAGCGATGCCAGCCCGCGACCGAGTCCGCCCTTCCGGCGCGATGCTTGGGTCATCTATGCCTCCTTTTCACACCAGCGGTCATGCGCCCGTTTGCGGCGGCCCGTCCCGCTCGGCCAGTTCGCGGCTCGCGTCGAGGTAGCTCATCGCACCGCGCGAACCGGGGTCGTAGTCGATGATCGTCATGCTGTACCCGGGCGCCTCGGAAACCTTCACGCTGCGCGGGATCACCGTCCGCAACACCTTGTCGCCGAAGTAACGGCGCACCTCCCCAGCCACCTGGTCGGCCAGCTTGGTTCGCCCGTCGTACATCGTGAGGACGACGGTCGAGACGGTGAGCGCGGGGTTCAGGTGCGCCTTGACCATCTCGATGTTGTTCATCAACTGGGACACCCCCTCCAGCGCGTAGTACTCGCACTGGATCGGGATCAGTACTTCCGGAGCGGCGACGAGCGCGTTGATGGTGAGCAGACCCAGCGATGGCGGGCAGTCGATGAAGACGTACTCGAAATCGGTGCGATCTAACTCCGCGAGGGCGGTGCGCAAGCGGTTTTCGCGCGCGACCATGCTGACCAATTCGATCTCCGCGCCAGCCAGATCGATCGTGGCGGGCACGCAGAACAGTCGATCACTGTGCGGGCTTCGGCGAAGCGCGTCGGCCAGCTTGATCTCTCCGAGAAGTACCTCGTACGACGACGGCGTGCCGGCCTCCCGGTGATCGATCCCCAAAGCGGTGCTCGCGTTGCCCTGGGGGTCCAAGTCGATCACCAACGTCTTGAGCCCCTGCAGCGCCAGCGCGGCGGCCAGGTTCACTGCGGTCGTCGTCTTGCCGACGCCACCTTTCTGGTTCGCGACCGTGAACAGCCGCCGATGAGCCGGCCGCGGGAGGCTGGGGTGAATCGTGTGCAGCACATGCATCGCGCGCTCGGCGGCCGCGCCAATCGGGGTGTCGGTTTCACGTGAAACATTCGCCATTGCGCCCCGGTCAGCCGATGCCTCACCCGGTGTCACGATCGCCTCCCACTCCGTGCCCGCGCTTGTGAGGCCTGCGCCCGCGAGGCGGCCGTCCGCTCCGCGACCACCACCGTCGTCGGCGGCTCCAAATAGTCTCCGCCACATCTCACCACCCTTACAGCCTCGGCGCCTAACGACTCCATCACACGCCGGTGTTGCACTACTTCTTCGTCTGCGCGGTCGCCCTTGACCGCCAGCAACAAGCCCCCGTCGCGAAGCAGTGGGAGGCACCACTCGGTCAACTTGTCCTGTGCCGCGACCGCCCGGCACACCACCACGTCGACCTCACCGACCCGCTGCCGCACCACGGGATCCTCTGCTCGTCCCCGAACGATCTCGACATCGAGCCGCAGCTCGTCGACGACCTCCCGAAGGAACGTCGTCCGCCGCAACATCGGCTCGATCAGCGTCATCCGCAAGTCCGGCCTGGCGAGCGCGAGCGGTATGCCCGGGAGGCCCGCTCCGCTTCCGACGTCTGCCACACGCGCACCGTCGGCGATGAGACTCTCGACCGCGGCGCTATTGAGGAGGTGCCGTTCCCATACCCGCTCGGCCTCGCGGGGACCGATGAGCCCGCGCTTCACACCGTCGGTTGCGAGCATGCCGGCATACCGGACCGCGAGATCTAAGCGGTCACCGAACACCTTCTGCGCGGCCGGTGGGGCTCCCGGCGGCTCCCCATGTTTCACGTGAAACATCCTCCGGGCTTCTTCAAAGGGCCTAGGACCACCGCCGTCGGAACTACATCGGTGTAACTCGGGCTGCTACTGGTCGGCGAGCACGACAACGCGGCGCGACGGCTCTTGGCCCTCGCTCTCGCTGCGCACGCCGGAGACCGCCGCCACCGCGTCATGGACGATCTTGCGTTCGAACGGCGTCATGGGCGCGAGCTGTTCACGTGTGCCCGTCTCCAACACCCGCTGGGCGACCTTGTGACCTAGCGCAGCCAGTTCGTCACGCCGCTTCCGGCGCCAGCTGGCGATGTCGAGCATCAACCGGCTGCGCTCCCCGGTCTTCTGGTGCACCGCCAGCCGGGTCAGCTCCTGCAGGGCGTCAAGCACCTCCCCGCGCCGGCCGACCAGCTTCACCAGATCGTCGCCGCCGTCGATACTGACCACCGCCCGGTTGCCTTCGACGTCGAGGTCGATATCGCCGTCAAAGTCGAGCACGTCCAGCAACTCCTCGAGGTAGTCGCCCGCGATCTCTCCCTCGGTGACTAGCCGCTCCTCGAGATCCTCGGGCTTGGGCGTCTCCGCCGTCGCGTCGTTCAGCTCGTCGTCGCGCTCAGCGGTGTCCGCGTCGGTCATCCGTGCCTCTCCCCTCTGTGCATCTGCTCTTCGCGCAAAGCCTCATCGCTCTCAACGTTTGCGTTTCTTCGGGCGGACGCCCGGCCGAGGTGTTCGGCCCACCGAGCCGGCGCCGTTCGCTCGCGCCGCATTCGGTTTCGGCTCCTCGTCCGTCGGTCCGCCACCGTCCACATCCGACAGCTCGACACCCGACGAGTCGGTGATCTCGGCCTCGTCCGACGAAGCCGCAGCCGACTTCTTCGGCTGCCGTTTGGGCTTTGCCCCCGGGGCCGGTGCGTTGGCCGCACGCCGGGCGATGGCCTCCTGCTTCTTCTCTTCTTCCTCGTGGGCGATCTTTCCGAACACGTAGTGCTGCTGTCCGAACGTCCAGATGTTGTTCGAGAACCAGTAGATGATGATCGCCAGTGGCAGGAACGGGCCGCCGACCACCACGCCGAGCGGAAAGATGTACAGCGCCAGCCGGTTCATCATCGCGGTCTGCGGGTTGGCCGCCGCCTCCGGACTCTGGCGGGCGATCGAGGCTCGGCTGTTCAGGTGCGTCGCGAAGCCGGCCAACAGCATCATCGGTACCCCGATCGCGATCAGTGCCGGCCGGCTGAAGTCGAAGTTCTTGAACGCTTCCAAACCCGACGTCTGTGTCATGCTGGCACCCAACGGCGCGCCGAACAGGTTCGCGTCGAGGAAGTGCCCCACGTCCGTCGGGCTGAAGACGTAGTTGCCGAGACTGCGATTCGTCTCCGGGTCCAATCCAAGCCGCCCAATGCCGTGCTGCGTCCGGTTGAACGACATCAGCACGTGGTACAGCCCGAGGAACACCGGAATCTGCGCGAGCATCGGCAAACAGCCGAGGATGGGGTTCACCCCGTGTTCCCGCTGCAGCTTCTGCATCTCCAGCGCGAGCCGCTGGCGGTCCTTGCCGTACTTCTTCTGCAGCGCCTTGATCTGCGGCTGCATCTCCTGCATCTGCCTCGTGGTACGGATCTGCCGGACGAATGGCTTATACAAGATCGCGCGCAGCGTGAACACGAGGAACATCACCGTCAGCGCCCAAGTGAAGAAGTTGGTGGGACCCAACAGGAACGCGAAGGCCTTGTACCAGACCCACATGATCGCCGACACCGGATAATAGATGATGTCCAGGCTGAATGGATCAAACACAGGACGTGGTCTCCCCTCGCTGCGCTGGGGTATCCCAGACGTTGTCGACGGCATTACCGTCTGCTCTTCCTGCTCTTCGCGCAAGCCGCTCATCGCCGCGCCGGTGAAGTTCGTTGTGCCGGTCGGGGATTGGGTCCCATCCCCCGCGGTGCCACGGCCCGCATTTCGCCAACCGCACCGCAGCCAACCACCCGCCCCTGACCAAACCGCATTCGGACAGCGCCTCCACCGCGTACTGGCTGCAGGTCGGCATGAACCGGCACGTCGGCAATCGCATGGGTGACACGTACCTCCGGTACAACTCGATCACGAGGATCACGGCCCGCGCCGGCAACCGCCGCATCCTCGTCACAGCCGACGTCATCGTTGCCCCTTCGGCAAAACGTGCGCTCGGGTCAGACCTGACCGCAGTTCCTGTGCGAGTCGTGCCGAGATCGCGTGTCGACTGCTCGGCAGCGCTCGGATGACGATCCGGTCGGCTGGGCCCAATTCGGTCACGAGGGATAGTGCGACATGCCGCAGCCGACGCGCCACTCGATGCCGCTGCACGGCCGATCCCACTGATTTTCCTACTACCAAGCCAATTCGGGGACCCGGCTCGCCCTGTCGGTTACATCGCTGCGCGTGCACGACGAGATCCCGTTCGACGGCCCGCACCCCGTTGTTCACCGTGGAACCGAACTCCGCCGACCGCGTCATCCGGTATCGCGCCGGAAGCACCGTGGTAGCTATCCGCGCTGACTCAGGCAGTCAGCGTCCGCCGGCCCTTGCGCCGCCGATTAGATACGATCGCGCGCCCGGCGCGGGTCCTCATCCGAAGCCGGAATCCATGCACTCGCGCACGTCTGCGGTTGTTCGGCTGGAAAGTCCGCTTGCCCTTGGCCACGGCATTATCTCCTCGTGCGTCTGGCACCTCGCCGCCTCGCGCATCGTCTAACTACGCATGCCGAAGCTGACACGGTTGCCGTTGGTAAGCTCTTCGCCTCGCTCGCTAATCGGCGCGGACCCCGCGGGTGCGATCCCCCGGTTCGCTGCCGTATCGCCGACTTTCGGGCGACTGTTCGAGGGTACTGACCTGAATACCACCGGTCAAACGACGTTCCACCAGCGCGCCCAGTTCACTGCCGTCACAGCCGTCACCGTTGTCAAGCGACACGCCGAGTTCTGGTCGGCAATGTTACAGAACGGTGGTCAGCCATGCCGAAACCTGTTAGCTTCTGCCAATGCCGTTTCCGTCGGAGACGGCCCCCACGACAAGTCATACACAACGAAGTGAGGGTGCCTGGTCGGTTCCTGATTCATCTCTTCGCCGAGTCCTCAGCGCGCCGACCGACAACCCACCCCGAGCGACAACGAAGCGAGACGCTGTCTTGTCCACACCTGTGGATAACTATGTGGACAGCTGTCATCGTTTTATTTGTCTACCCTCGACCGACGCCGAAGGGGGTTCTCGTCGTTGACAGCTGACCCCGACGCACCGTTCGCCGCGGTATGGAACACCGTCGTCTCCGAACTCAACAGCGATCAACCCGATGGCCCGTCGACCACCAACGATGACCGCACCACTCCCCCGCTCACGCCACAGCAGCGCGCCTGGCTGACTCTCGTCAAACCGCTCACCATCGCCGAGGGATTCGCGCTGCTGTCGGTGCCGAGCAGCTTCGTGCAAAACGAGATCGAACGACATCTGCGAACACAGATCGTCGACGCGCTCAGCCGTCGTCTCGGCCACCGCGTCGAACTCGGCGTGCGCATCGCGCCCCCGGAGGGCGGCGATGCCGACGATCTACTGGCAGGACTGTCGCCCACCTACGACACCGATCTCGACGAGGTCGACGACGACACCGACGCGTTGGCCAGTGCCCACGAATCCTGGCCGTCGTACTTCCTCAACAAGCCGCCCCAGGATGCCGGGCAACCCCAAGGAGTTAGTCTGAATAAGCGCTACACGTTCGACACGTTCGTCATCGGGGCGTCGAACCGGTTCGCGCACGCCGCAGCGCTCGCGATCGCAGAAGCGCCTGCCCGGGCGTACAACCCGCTGTTCATCTGGGGCGAGTCGGGTCTCGGCAAGACCCACCTGCTGCACGCCGCCGGCAACTACGCGCAGCGTCTGTTTCCGGGGATGCGGCTCAAGTACGTCTCAACCGAAGAGTTCACCAACGACTTCATCAACTCGCTTCGTGACGACCGCAAGGTCGCGTTCAAGCGCAGCTACCGCGACATCGACGTTCTGCTCGTCGACGACATTCAGTTCATCGAAGGCAAGGAAGGCATCCAAGAGGAGTTCTTCCACACCTTCAACACCCTCCACAACGCGAACAAACAAATCGTCATCTCGTCGGACCGGCCACCCAAGCAGCTCGCCACCCTCGAGGATCGGCTGCGCACGCGGTTCGAGTGGGGGCTGATCACCGACGTCCAACCGCCCGAGTTGGAGACCCGCATCGCGATCCTGCGCAAGAAGGCGCAGATGGACCGGCTCGACGCGCCCGACGACGTACTCGAGCTGATCGCCAGCAGCATCGAACGCAACATCCGAGAGCTCGAGGGCGCACTCATCCGGGTGACGGCGTTCGCCTCGCTCAACCAAACCCCGATCGATCGTGCACTGGCCGAGATCGTCCTGCGTGACCTCATCTCCGACGCCGAAAGCATGCAGATCAGCACGGCGATGATCATGGCGGCCACCGCGGAGTACTTCGAAACCAACGTCGAAGAACTTCGCGGACCCAGCAAGACGCGCCCGCTCGCGCAGGCCCGCCAAATCGCCATGTATCTCTGCCGAGAGCTCACCGATCTGTCACTGCCGAAGATCGGCCAGGCCTTCGGCCGTGACCACACCACAGTGATCTACGCAGAGCGCAAGATTCGCGGCGAAATGGCTCAACGCCGTGACGTCTTCGATCAAGTCAAGGAACTGACGACACGGATCCGTCAACGTTCCAAGCGCTGATCTCTGATTGCGCCCCAAAAAACTTTCGCCACGCCTCCCCCAGCCGTCACACGTTCACGTGTGCATAACCCTGTGCACAACATCAGAACAACACCGCCAGCTTCATCATCGCCCATTCACAGCCGGCAGTCGTCCACACTTCCCGCACCGACAAGACGCCAGCCGTCCACCGCCGATTCACACCCCGGCGCCACCCGCTTACGGCGCAAAAGCCAGGTTGTCCACAGATTCCACAGCGCCTACTACTGTTGCTTAATTATCTCTCTAGATCTCAGTCAGAAGAAGGTCCTGGGGATACCCCTCGCCCACACCGACCTCCACGTTGGCGGGCAGCCGTTGTCGGCCAGATGGAATACCTTTGATTGAGCCTACGAAAGCTCTACGGTGGTGCCTCGACAGCCATTACGGTCGTCGTAGGTGTGTGACGGTCGCACGGGTAAACCCGAAGAAACCGCGGGGACAGAGTGTTGCGAACTGGGATCGAAGAAGAGGCTGTGAGGTGGCTACGACGACGGTCGGTCTGACCGACTTGAAATTCCGGCTGGTCCGCGAGGACTTCGCCGACGCGGTGGCGTGGGTCGCACGTAACCTGCCGACACGGCCGGCGGTGCCGGTGCTCGCCGGTGTGCTTCTAGCGGGCACCGACGCGGGTTTGACGATCTCCGGTTTCGACTACGAGGTGTCGGGCGAGGTTCAGGTGCCTGCTGAAATCGCAACGCCCGGAAAGGTTTTGGTGTCAGGCCGGTTGTTGTCCGACATTACCCGGGCGCTGCCGGCCAAGCCGGTGGACGTCAGCGTGGACGGCACTCGCGTGTCATTGACCTGCGGTAGCGCCCGCTTCTCGCTGCCCACCATGGCCGTGGAGGACTACCCGTCACTACCCGCGCTACCGGAGGAGACGGGTGTCATCTCCGCTGACCTGTTCACCGAGGCCATCGGCCAGGTGGCGGTGGCGGCCGGACGCGACGACACGTTGCCAATGCTCACGGGCATTCGGGTTGAAATCTCCGGCGAATCCGTGGTTTTGGCGGCCACCGACCGGTTCCGGCTGGCGGTGCGTGAGCTGACCTGGTCGACGACGTCAGCCGATATCGAAGCGGCGGTGCTCGTGCCGGCCAGGACACTGGCCGAAGTTGCGAAGGCCGGCATCACCGGAGCAGACGTCGCGCTGGCGCTCGGTGCCGGGCAGACCGTCGGCAAGGAGGGGCTGCTCGGTATCCGCAGCGAAGGCAAGCGCAGCACGACCAGGCTCCTGGATGCCGAGTTCCCGAAGTTCCGTCAGCTGTTGCCTACCGAGCACACCGCGGTCGCAACTGTTGAGGTGGCCGAACTGAGCGAAGCGATCAAACGTGTGGCGCTGGTTGCAGACCGTGGTGCTCAGGTCAGGATGGAATTCAGCGAGGGCACACTCCGGCTGGCCGCCGGTGCCGACGACGTAGGCCGGGCTGAGGAGGACCTGCCTGTGGAGTTCTCGGGTGAGCCGTTGACGATCGCGTTCAACCCGACCTATCTGACCGACGGCTTGAGCTCATTGAATAGTGCGCGGGTCTCGTTCGGGTTCACCACTCCCAGCCGGCCGGCAGTGCTGCGACCGGCGACGGACGAGGACGGCTCAAACGGCGGTTACGGACCGTTCCCGGCGGTGCAATCCGACTACGTTTACCTATTGATGCCGGTGCGGTTACCCGGCTGAACAGTTCATTCGAGCGAGGGAGGCATCGATGCAGCTGGGCCTGGTAGGTCTGGGCAAGATGGGCTTCAACATGCGCGAGAGATTGCGCGATGGCGGCCACGAGGTGGTCGGTTACGATCCCCGTCCCGAAGTCACGGACGTCCCCACGCTGGCCGCACTGGCCGGCGCGCTCGCTACGCCGCGGGTGGTGTGGGTGATGGTGCCGTCCGGGCCGGTCACTAACGAGACGATCGTGGCGCTGGCCGCCGAGCTCGGCGAGGGCGACTTGGTGATCGACGGGGGTAACTCCCGCTACACCGAGGACGCTCCGCACGCAAAACTGTTGGACGAGAAAGGAATTGCATTCATCGATGCCGGTGTGTCCGGCGGCGTGTGGGGGTTGAAGGAGGGGTACGGGCTGATGGTGGGCGGCAGCGAGGCCAACGTCGCCCGCGCAATGCCGATCTTCGACACGCTGCGGCCCCCGGGGCCCCGGGAGGACGGGTTCGTCCACGCCGGACCCGTCGGGGCGGGTCACTTTGCGAAGATGGTGCACAACGGCGTCGAGTACGCGCTGATGACCGCTTACGCCGAGGGCTACGAGATACTGACCGCCGAGGACTTGATCCAAGACCCGCAGGCCGTCTACCAGGCCTGGACCAACGGCACTGTGGTGCGGTCCTGGCTTCAGCAGCTGCTGGCTAAAGCGTTGAAGGAAGACCCGAACCTGGCTGAAATCGCCGGCTACACCGAGGATTCCGGCGAGGGCCGCTGGACTGTCGAAGAAGCGATCCGGTTGCGGGTACCCGTGCCGGGCATCTCCGCGTCGTTGTTCGCACGGTTCCTGTCCCGCCAGGACGACTCCCCCACCATGAAGGCCGTCGCCGCGCTGCGCAACCAATTCGGCGGACATGCGGTGCACCGAGTCAGCCAGTCGGGATAGTCCGGCCGCCGATGTATGTGCGGCACTTAGGGTTACGAGACTTCCGGTCGTGGCCGCAGGCAGACATCGAGCTGGAGCCGGGGCGCACCGTCTTCGTCGGTCCGAACGGGTACGGCAAGACCAATTTGATCGAGGCGTTGTGGTATTCGGCGACGCTCGGCTCGCATCGGGTCGCCACGGATGCGCCGTTGGTCCGGGCCGGCACCTCGCGCGCGGTGGTGTCGACGATCGTCGTCAACGACGGCCGGGAACTGGCCGTCGACCTCGAAATCACGCCCGGCAAGGCCAACAAGGCGCGGTTGAACCGCTCCCCCGTCCGTAGCCCGCGCGAGGTGCTCGGAGTGCTGCGCGCGGTGCTGTTCGCTCCCGAGGACCTCGCCCTGGTGCGCGGGGACCCCGGTGAGCGGCGCCGCTATCTCGACGAGTTGGCGACGGTGCGGCGGCCGGCGCTCGCCGCGGTGCGCGCCGACTATGACCGCGTGGTTCGGCAGCGGACCGCGCTGCTGAAGACGGCGGCCGGGCAGCGCCCGCGCGATGCCGGATTGCTGCAAACCCTCGAGGTGTGGGACGGCCACCTGGCCGAGCACGGGGCACGGCTGCTGGCGGCGCGCGTTGCGTTGGTCAACGAACTGCGCCCGGAAGTGGAAAAGGCGTACCAGCTGCTGGCCCCCGGGTCTCGGGCTGCCGACATCCGATACCGGTCAAGTGTGGAGTTCGACGCGGGCGGCGACGGGGACTCTTTCGAGACGGCGCTCCTGGCCGCGCTAGCCGCGCGACGCGACGCCGAACTGGACCGTGGCGTGTGCCTGGTCGGCCCGCACCGCGACGACTTGGAGCTCGTGCTCGGCGACCAGATCGCGAAAGGCTTTGCGTCACATGGCGAGTCGTGGTCCATGGCGTTGTCGCTGCGGCTAGCGGCGTATGAGCTGTTGCGGTCCGAGGGCACCGATCCTGTGCTACTGCTCGACGACGTGTTCGCGGAACTCGACACCGCGCGCCGCCGGTCGTTGGCGGTGGTCGCAGGCGAGGCAGAGCAGGTCCTGCTGACGGCGGCAGTCCCCGACGACATTCCCCTCGATC
>DASWBF010000339.1:0-6297 GCA_036390735.1 Mycobacterium sp.
GGCGGCGGTGTCGGTGCCCGAGATCTACGAGCGGCTCGACGACATCGACGCCGAGACGTTCCTGCGCGACATCAACTTCCCCAAGGCGGCACGGCATCTGGCGTTCGAGGTGTTCTCCCGCAGCTTCTTCGCCGAGCCGACGAAATTGTCCGCGGCCGAGTTGGCGACGATGTTTCACATCTACTTCCTCGGTTCCAGCGAGGGGCTGGTGTTCGACGTCGCCGACGCGAACTTCGACACTTGCCTGTGGGAACCGTTGCGGAAGTATCTGTCTGGTATGGGTGTGCGGTTCCACACCGGAGTGTCCGTCACTGGCATCGAGACGGGTGGATCCAAAACCTTTCGGGTGCACACTGATTCGGTTTTTGACGCCGACGCCGTGGTGCTGGCTACCGACGTGGCGGGGTTGCAGCGTATCGTCGATGCCTCGTCGGCCCTTGGCGACGAGACGTGGCGCCAGAAGGTGCGCGACCTGCGGACCGCGCCGCCGTTCGTCGTGCAGCGGCTGTGGCTCGACCAGCCGCTGGCGCCGGACCGTCCGGCGTTCCTCGGCACCGGCGGCCTCGAGCCGCTCGACAACATCAGCGTGTTGGATCGCTATGAGCGCCAAGCCATCGACTGGGCGCGACGGCACGGCGGTTCGGTGGTCGAACTGCACTCCTACGCGGTGCGTGATCCGTCGGATCGGGTGGCCGACCGGCTTCGCGCCCGGCTGCACGAGCTCTACCCGGAGACCCGCGACGCCGCCGTCGTCGCCGAGCGGATCCTGCGCCGCGCCGACTGCCCCCGCTTCGCCCCCGGTGACTACGCCCGCCGCCCCGGTGTTGTGACACCGCATCCCAGCCTGATGCTTGCCGGTGACGGCATCCGGATCGACCTGCCGGTGGCGCTGATGGAACGCGCCGCCACCACCGGGTGGTCGGCGGCCAACCAGTTGCTCGGCGGCTGGGGTCTGGCCGGGCACTCGCTGCGCACCGTTCCCACGCAGGGCCGCAGCGCACTGCTGCGCCGGCTGGCCGAATCGAGGTGACCCACCCATGAAATGGCCGAAAAGTTCTCCGATTCAAATACTTCCGCGAACAGATTGGGCACAGCAGCAACCCACCTACCGCGACGCCGAACCGGCGATCATCGAGGCCGCGTTGCAGCGTTCCCAGCGGCGGCCGTCGGGCAACTGGTACGCCTTCGCCGCCAGCAGCAGCGTGCGCACGAACCGGCCGTTCGGCACATCGGTCGCCGGTGTCGAGATCGTCGCGTGGCGCGACGAGGGCGGCGGGCTGCACGTCGGTCCCGGCACGTGCCCGCACCTCGGCGCGGATCTGGCCACCGGAACCATCGATTGCGGCACGCTCATCTGCCAGTGGCACGGTCTGCGGCTGTCCGGTAAGCGCGAGTTCGGCTGGAAGCCGCTGCCGAGTCACGACGACGGCGTGCTGGTGTGGGCGCGGCTGGACCGGGTCGGCGGCGAAGAACCCCTGCCGCAGCCGGTGATCCCGTTGCGCCCCAGCGGGTTTCAGCTGGACACGGTGACCCGTTTGGTCGGCACCTGCGAGCCTTGTGACGTCATCGCGAACCGGCTGGACCCATGGCACGGCGCATGGTTTCATCCGTACTCGTTCACCCGGCTGGAGGTGCTCAGCGCTCCGGCCGCCGACGCATCCGATGACGACGACCGTTTCCTCGTCGCGGTCACGTTCAAGATCGGCCGATTCGGCGTACCAGTTATCGCCGAGTTCACCAGCCCCGAGCCGCGCACGATCGTGATGCGGATCGTCGACGGCGAGGGCTCCGGCAGCGTCGTCGAAACCCACGCGACGCCAGTCGGTCCCGGACCGCGCACCGCGGTGATCGAGGCGGTGATCGCCCACTCCGACCGGTCCGGGTTCGCGCACACCCGCCGCGTCGCCCCGCTGATCGCGCCTCTGATGCGGTACGCAGCGACCCGGCTCTGGCGCGACGACCTGGCCTACGCCGAACGCCGCTACACGGTCCGCTCGCGGCGCTAGCCGACGGTGACCTCGGCCTTGTCCGGGTAGAACGCGACGTGCTCGGCGATCGGGGCGACCGCCTCGTACGGCTGCTCGTAGGTCCAGATCGCGTCCTCGACCGTCACGCCGGAGGCGGTGACCACGCTGTAGTAGCTCGCGTCACCCTTATACGGGCAGTACGTCGCGGTGTCGGTGCGCCGCAGCACGTCGCCGTTGACGTCGGCCAACGGAATGTACTGGACGGCGGCGTACGTCGACTCCTGCAGCGTCAGCGCATTGTCGGTGTCCGCCACGACCTCGCCGTTTACGCGGACGGTGACGTGTCTGCCCGTTTCGGTGACCGTGATCGGGTGGCGGGCACTCGGCTGGAGACGGGGTCGCAGGCTCATGAGAAAGTCAACACAACAGCCGGCATAAGATTCCCGCATGAGCCAAGCTGAAGCACCCGCCGCCGGTGCGAACGTCACGATCGACGCCGCCCCGGACAAGATCTACGCGTTGATCACCGACCTGCCGACGCTCGCGTCGCTGGGCGACGAGATCGCGACGATGGAGTGGCACAAGGGCGACGCCGTGCAGCCCGGCGCGGTGTTCAAGGGCCACAACCGCAACGGCACCAAGAAGTGGACGACGACGTGCACGGTGACCGACGCCGAGCCCGGCCGGGTGTTCGCGTTCGACGTGCGCCACACCGTCCTGCCGATCGCGCACTGGCGCTACGACATCGAGGCCGCCGACGGAGGCTGCCGGGTCACCGAGCGGACCTGGGACCGACGGCCCGCGTGGTTCGCGAAGGTGGCCCACCTGGCCACCGGCATCAAGGATCGGGCGGCGGCCAACACGGAACACATCCAGGCGACGCTGCAGCGGTTGAAGGAGAAGGCCGAGAGCGGGAACGAGTAATCGTGTGCCGGTGGGTCGGCTACTTGGGTGCACCGATCGCCCCGAAGGAACTGCTGCACGATCCGCACCGATCACTGATCGAGCAGAGCCGGCGACACGCGCCGAACATGGTGATTCCCAACGGCGACGGCACCGGGTTGGGGTGGTACGAGCATCGCGGCGAGCCCGCGCTGTTTCGCAGCATCACCCCGGAGTGGGGTGACCAGAACCTGCTGGAATTGGCGGCGGAGATCCGCAGTCCGCTGTTCTTGGCGCACGTGCGGGCCGGGACGGGAACGCCGGTACAGCGGACCAACTGTCATCCGTTCCGGTACCGCAACTGGTTGTTCGTGCACAACGGCTACGTGGCCAACTACGAGCAGCCGCGAAAGCCGGACTCAGAACTCCGGCGCTGCAGATGACCGTCGGCGTCACCGACAGCCGACGGATCTATGCCGTGCGCTACGCCAGCGGCGGCGAAGTCAACACCCTGTTCGTCAGCGAAGACGCCTTCTCGGTGCGGATGCTGTATCCGGAGAACGAGCGGCTGGCCCACTTCAGCGACGACACGCGCGTCGTGGTTTCCGAACCACTGGCTGACCTGCCGGGACTATGGCGAGCCGTGCCGCCGGGCACCGCGCTGGTCATCGGGGACGACGTCCACGAACAGAGCTTCGAGCCCGTCGCGCCATAGCCGCGCGTGCACTATATTGACGGAGCCGAAAACGACGACAACGCCGAGGAGAAGCTGAAGATGTGGGATACGTTCTGGCACGGACTCTGGTCGCTGGTGATGATCTTTGCGTTCGTCGCCTACCTGATCATCCTGTTCAACATCATCGTCGACCTGTTCTGGCGCGATCACCGGTCCTCCGGGTGGGTCAAGGCGATCTGGGTCGTATTCCTGATCCTCGTCCCGTACCTCACGGCGTTCGTGTATCTGGTCGCCCGGGGTCAGGGCATGGCCGTGCGCGCCCGGGAAGCCGCCACGGCCGCCAAGAAGGAAACCGATGCCTACATCCGCGAAGCGGCCGGCCGCTCACCCGCGCAGGAGATCGCCGACGCGAAACAGTTGCTTGATACCGGCGCTATCACCCAGCAGGAGTTCGACTCTCTCAAGGCAAAGGTGCTGAGTTAGAAGCGGTCTCGCGGATCAACCGGTGGACGAGGCCGAGTTTGCGTACCACGGGCGGCGGGATTTCGAACGGGTATAGCGGCGCCTTACCCATCGCGCTGTTGACCCGATTGGACAACAGCGCCAACCACTTCCAGTCGTAGAGCAGCAGCTCGATGGGTGCGTCGTCATAGCTCTCGAGCGGCACGATGTCGCGCGGCACCGCGAAGGGGACCTTGTCGGCCCGCAGCACCAGCCCCGCCTCGCGGGCCGTGTCGATGGTGTCGGTGATGTGCAGGTAGTGGGCGAAGCACTCGGCGAAGTCCTCCCACGGATGCATCGTCGCGTACTCCGAAATGTAGGACTGGTTCCAATCCTTCGGCGGCCCAAAGGAGTAATGGCGCTGAATCTCGGCCTGGTAGTCGGCTCGCTCGTCGCCGAACAGACCGCGGCACTCGTCGAGATATCGGCTCGCGCCGTCGCCGGTCTCGACTAAGACGTTCTGGTAGTAGTGGCCGACCTCATGCCGGAAATGGCCCAGCATGGTGCGGTACGGCTCGCCCAGGTGTACCCGCAGCGACTCCCGGTAGGCGTCCAGTGACTCGACCAGGTCGATCGTGATCACTCCTGACGCGTGCCCGATGGTCACCCGCTCACCGGTGGTGTAGCTGGACAGGAGATCAAAGGCCAACCCACCATCGCGCCGCCAGAACGGGTCAATCGGCAAACCAAGGTCGATCAGCTGAAACACCAAGCGCCGCAACGCCACTGTGGTCGATACGAGTTTCTCCACGGCGATCGTGTCGTCGGGTTGGGGTTCCCGGCGGATCAGCGAATCCGCCAAACACCGGCCACGGTAGCCCTCGCCCTGCTCCTCAGGCACCAACCAGTTGCAGCGCGGGCTGCCGTGCTTGGTGCACCGGACCCAGCGCCGACCCCCGATGTCGGCACACCCCTCACCGACGGCGATCATCGCCTGGGACGGCAGATGGAACCCAAGCTCCGCTCCGCAATTCGAGCAACGCACCGACTCGAACGCGGCAAAGCCCCGGCACACCGGACAGGCGAATGCGCGCATTCGTTGATCGTCGCACGCTCCAGCACCATCGAGGATTACCTCGACGAGCTCCGCTCCACAATCCTCGAGCACGGTTGGGCTGTGCAGTTCGTCGAGAGCGACCGAACGCCGTACGCGTACACGATTGGGCTCCACGACTGCGGACTGCCCGAACTCTTGCTGACCGGGCTGACCCCGCAGCGGGCCGCACGCTTGCTGAACAGAGTCGCCGAAATGACCATTCGCGACGGGCCGCCGACGCCGGGGGACCAACTCCAAGTGCCCGCCGGCCCGCTCGTCGAAGCGGTGACAGTGGACCATCCTGATGCGCACATGGACATGGCCGTGGCGTTCTATGCCAACCCCCAATTGCGCGCACTTCAGCTTGTGTGGGCTGACAGGGATGGCCGATGGCCATGGGCTGCCGGCTTCAGTGACGGCCGACGACGGCAACCGGTGCTCGGCAAGCGGGCCGCCTAAGGGCGTCGCGCGATCCGGTCGGCCAGAAGCGCGATCGGCGAAGTCGTCGACCGGCCCCGGCTTTCCTGCCGGTCGGCCAGGCCGTAGGCCCAGTACATGCTGCGCACACCCAGCCACCGCAGCGGCTCGGGTTCCCAAACGCGGCAGCGGTGGTTGACCCACGGCAAGTCGGTGAGCGGCGTGCGACGAAGCAGCACCAAATCGGCCAGCGTCCGGCCAGCCAGGTTCGTCGCGGTCACGCCGTGCCCGACGTAGCCGCCCGCCCAGCCGAGGCCGGTCGCGGGGTCGAATCCGACGCTGGCGTTCCAGTCCCGCGGCACGCCGAGCACTCCGCACCAGCCGTGCGCAATGCGCGCGCCGCGGGTCTGCGGAAGCGCGCTGTGCAGCGTCGCCGCAAGACGATTCACGGTGCGGGCGTCGGTTTCTCCGTCGCGGTCGATCCGCGAGCCGTAGCGGTACGGCACCGCGCGACCGCCGATCGCGATGCGGTCGTCGACCGTGCGCTGGGCGTAGAAGAACCCGTGCGCGGTGTCGCCTACGGTCTCGCATTCCCGCCAGCCGATCGTCTCCCACACATCGTCCGGCAGCGGTTCGGTGACGATCATCGAGCTGTTCATCGGCAGCCATCGTCGCCGCAACCCGCGCAACGACGCGGTGAAGCCCTCGGTGGCGCGCACGACGACCGGTGCGCTGACGCGGCCGGAAAGCGTTTCGGCGCGTCCCGTGCTGATCGCGGTGACGGGGCTCTGTTCGTAGATCGTCACTCCCAGCCGCTC
>DASWBF010000340.1:0-7735 GCA_036390735.1 Mycobacterium sp.
TCGCCGACGGGGCGCGGGCCACCGCCACGTAGACAATGCCCCCGCTACCGGATCCGGACAGTCCTTGCGGGCTGCCGGCCACCGGGTCCGCGAGCACACCGCATTCCGCCGGCTCCGCAGACCAACCGGGTTTCAGTCCCCAGTACGTCGCCGGTGAGGCGACGCCCTCGATCTCCGAGACCTCGTAACCAGGCGGGAAGGATCCGCGCATGCGCCGGATATTGGCCGGGTTGACCTGCTTCGCCTGAGCTGCCGCAGGCGACGACGGACTCGGCGGCGGGGTGTGCACCGGCGCGGAACAGGCGGTGGCGGCCGTCACTGCCAGCAGGGTGAACTGGCGCAGACCCACGCCCGTTGATACCACAGAGATTCTTTGGCAATTCCGGAACATTCGGGCGCCCAAAAGCGATGTACTCGATGAGTACTCCCACTGGTTCGGGGATGAAGGAGGCGGGGCTGTGCGCGCAGCATCGACCCTCGCCGCAGCGGTAATAGCGACGGGCGCCGCCCTGGCCGCCCCGGCCGGGTTCGCGTCAGCCGACAACGGGGCGCAGACCACCATCAACTACTGGGAACAACAGGGCTACCAAGTCAACATCGACCGGGTAGGTAGCGGCCCGATCAACGAATGCGTCGTCACGAGCGTTCGCAACCCGAACACAATCACCCGGTTCGTCCGGGTCGGCGGAAAGAATGACAACAATCCGAGCTTCCTGGTCCCAGTGATCGTGAGCCGCACCGTGCAGGTGTCGCTGGACTGTTCCGGCTGAGCCGCCTCGCGGCAGGTGGCCGTCATTCGAACGCCCGGATCACCTGGCGGGCGACGTGCCGAATCTCCTTCAGGTGATTGATCTTGCCCGGCAGCTTCTCCGGTTCCGGCACGTCGATCGTCGCGGCCACGACGCCGGGCTCCTCGCGAATCCACGGCGCGTCGAGCCGATCCAGCAGGGCGCGGGCGGGCAGATTGTCGGCGAGCACCCTGGCGTGGAATCGGGTGATGCCGTCGACTCGCGCGGCGACCGCAAGCGCCGTGAACAGCATCGAGCCGATGCCGCGGCCCTGATACTCGTCGGCCACGGTGAACGCGATCTCCGCGCTGATCGGGTCGTCCTGGTCGCGCACGAAGCGGCCGTCCGCGACCACTGGGCCGTCCTCGCCGTCAGTGACCACCCAGACGAAGTGGTCGACGTAGTCCACCTCGAAGAGGTACGTCAGCACGGTCGCGGTCGGCGTCCGCACCGACAGGAAACGCCGGTACAGCGTCTCCGGCGAGAACATCACATGCCCGTGCGCCACCCGCTGTGTGTCGCCTGGCAGCACCGGTCGCAACATCAGGTCGGTGCCGTCGCGGGCCTCGAACGGAATGGGCGTGATGAAAGCGGCCAGCCGCTGGCGGGCCGTTCGGACCAGTTGAGGGGCGATGCCGGGGATCTGCAGCAGCTCGTGGAACGCCTCCTCGTTTCCGACGTAGCCGAACACGTCGTCAGTCGCGACGACGGTTGCGGTGCGCGGAGCATTGCGCAGTAGAGCGATCTCGCCGATCAGGCCCTCGGACAAGAACGCGACAAGGGTCTGGCCGTCGCTGTCGGTGTGCCGCACCTCGACTTCGCCGGACGCGATGAGGAAAAAGGACAGGGCTTCTTCGCCTTGGCGCATCAGCACCTCGCCGACCGGGGCATGAATCGGTGTCAGTTCGGCGGCCAGCGCTGACAGCTCGTCAGTGGGGATCCCGGCGAACACCGGAAGTGAGCCGAGGTCCGCTGCGACGACGGTCATCGGGTTCGTTCCTTGCGGCAGCTGATCAGCCGACGATATTTGCCGAAAAATTTCTTGTCGAGTGTTAGCACTCACACCTCGGTTCATGCCGATGGACCTCGACAAGGTCGACGAGGTTCTTTTGGCATGCTCGTGAGCATGCTGCGGCGCCTCGTCACGCGGGTCGGCGACGAAGGCTGGTCGGTGCTGCAACTGGCGCGCGCCGGCCTGCTGCGCCCCGTGTCCCCGGTTCAGCTGGCCGCGATCCTGCGTGCGGTCCGCGACTACGGCGAACTCGGCGCGGCGGTGACGCTGGCGGTGGTCCGCCACCGCGACGCCGTCGGGCTCATCGACGAACGCGGAGCCCTGACGTTCGGCGACCTCGACGCCCGGTCCAACGCGGTGGCCAACGAGTGGCGCCGCGCCGGACTGCAGCCGGGGTCCACCGTCGCGATCCTGGCGCGCAACCATCGTGGACTGCTCGACGCGTTGTTCGCGGGCATGAAGACCGGCGCGCGAGTTGTGTTGCTGAACACCGACTTCGGCCGCACTCAGATCAGCGACGTGATTGCGCGGGAGGGCGCCGACCTGCTGGTGTACGACGAGGAATACGCCGACGCAGTCGCCGATGTCGACGTGCGCCACGGTTGTGTGCGCGCGGGGACCGATCGGCCAGGCTCGGACACCCTCGACGAGCAGATCCGGCGTGGCGATCCGTCACCGCCGCTGGCGCCCGGCGTGAAACCGAGCATCGTGATCTTGACGAGCGGGACGACGGGGACACCGAAGGGCGCTTCGAGGTCGGTTCCGCGGTCGCTACTGCCGCTGGCCGGCTTGCTCGACAAGGCGCCGTTTCGCACCGGTGAAGTCACGGTGTGCTGCGCCCCGATGTTTCACTCGCTTGGGTTCGGCCACTTGATGATTGCGATGATCTTGGGGTCCACGCTCGTGGTGCGTCGGCGGTTCGATCCCGAGTGGGCGCTGGAAAGCATTGCGCGGCATCGTGCTTCGGCGTTGATCGTGGTGCCGATCATGTTGCGCCGCATTCTCGATCTCGGGCCGCAGGCCCGCATGGATTCCGCGCTACGGATCATTTTCGTTGCCGGCTCGCAGCTCGGCGCGGAGCTGTGCACCCGTGCGCTGGAGGCGTTCGGGCCGGTGGTCTACAACCTCTACGGCTCAACGGAAGTCGCGTATGGCACGGTCGCCACGCCCGAGGATCTCGCCGAGGAGCCCGGTTGCGTCGGGCGGCTGGTCCGCGGAGCTGTGGTCAAGATTTTCGACGACGACGGCCACCAGGTGCCGACCGGCACGACGGGCCGAATCCTTGTCGGCAACAGCATGCAGTTCGAGGGCTACACCGGCGGCGGGACGAAGGAGACGATCCGCGGCCTGATGAGCAGCGGCGACGTGGGCCACTTCGACTCTGCCGGACGGCTTTTCATCGATGGCCGCGATGACGAGATGATCGTCTCCGGTGGAGAGAACGTGTTTCCCTGTGAGGTGGAGGACGTGCTCGCTTCGCACCCAGACGTTCTCGACGCGGCGGTGATCGGAGCACCCGACGACGAATACGGGCAGCGGCTGCGCGGGTTCGTCGTCGTGCGGTCGAACGCGTCGCTGTCCGAGCAGGACGTCAAGGACTACGTCAAGAGCCGGCTCGCCAGGTTCAAAGTGCCGCGAGACGTCGTGTTCGTCGACGAGCTACCGCGCAACCCGACGGGCAAGGTGGTCAAGCGTCTGCTTGACGCCGAATGACGGTGCCTACAACAGCTCGTCGGGGCGGTGCCACCGGACGCCGAACCGGCCAAAGTCGCTGTCGTAGCTGACGATGCTTGCGCGATGCTCGGCGGCGAGCGCCGCGAGGTGGGCATCGTTGACCAGGTTTCCGCCGGTTCCTACCTGTTCGATCATCCTCGCCAGGACGTCGAAGTGCCGAGCGGTGGGCACTACAGCTGTGGCGGTCGGAGCGCCGAGCCACTCCGCGACTTGCCCAATCGCCTCCTCCGGATGCAATGGACGAGGAAACAAACCCTCTCTGGTCGTCAACCTCAGGAACGCGAGCAGCGGCATCCATGCGAACCCGACACCGTCGGCGCCCGACAGCGCGTTGTCGAGCCATTGGAGAGACGCACGATGGTGTTCGCTTTCCGAATTCACCGAGTACAGGAGCACATTGGCGTCGACGATCTTCATGCTCGTCGACGCTGGCGGCGGATGAGCTCTTCGTCTTCGAGGTCGGCCGCGATCTGCAGAGCCCGGTCGAGATTGATCGCCGGCACGCCCATATCGACGACACGCGTTGCGAATCTACGTGGTGCGTGCCGGCCAACAGCACCCTCGCGGATGGCGTCGTTGAGCGCCTTCTTGAACGACACCTGCTCTTCTGCCATGCGTTTTCGGACCAGTTGAACGACGTCATCGTCGAGGGTCACAGTGGTCCGCATATTGACAGCATAGCATCAAGTAATGTGATGCTATGCTGTCAAATCCGAACCCACCGCGTCGACGCTCCGGCGAGCGTAGGTTCGACGGATGCTCGCTCGCTCAGCCGTGGCAGCCGTAGCCCTTCTCTGCGGCGCCTTTGCGTTCATCGGCCCCGCCCAGGCCGCCGACCCCGTCCTCGACGGCACCTACCGGCTCGACTTCGACGGTGCGAATCGGACCATCAACGGCGCACCGAGCCCGATTGCCAACACATCGGCGACGTACTCCTTCACGTCCTCGTGCGCCGAAAACGGCTGCGTCGCACGCGCCATCCTGCTGAGCTCCAACGACACAGAGGCCGTCTCAGCGCACAACCCCGACCTGACCCTGCAGTTCGTCGACGGCACGTGGCAGCTGTCCCTGCCATACGACTCGCCCTGCGAAGAGGGTGACAGGAATCAGCTGCTGACGTGGTCGCTCACCCCGCAAAGCGGGGCCGGCGTGCTCTCGGGGATCCGCACGGTGGCGACGGTCGGGCAGTCATGCGCCGGGGACGACGCGGGTCCGCTAGCCCAGCCCATGACCGCGACCCGCGTCGGCAGTGCGGCCCCGGGCGTCCTACCGATGCCCTAACCTCGCCCGCGCCGATGCACTATGTAAACATGCACACGAGGGGCACAGGCGCCCCGGACGGCGGGAGGTAGTGATGAACGCAGAACAGCACCACAAGATGGCCCAGGACGCCGGCTTCGTCGCCGCACTGGATCAAAGTGGCGGCAGCACGCCGAAGGCGCTTCGGCTGTACGGCATCGAGGAGGACGAGTACTCCGGCGACGAGGAGATGTTCGAGCTGGTGCACCAGATGCGCGCCCGCATCATCACCAGCCCCAGCTTCGACGGGAACCGGATCCTCGCGGCGATCCTGTTCGAGAACACGATGGACCGCGATATCGAGGGCCGCCCGACCGCTGATTACCTGTGGGACGTCAAGAACGTTGTTCCGATCCTCAAGGTCGACAAGGGCCTGGCCGACGAGCAGGACGGCGCCAAGGTGATGAAGCCGATGCCGAATCTCGACGACCTGTTGGCCCGGGCGGTCGACAAGGGCATCTTCGGCACCAAGATGCGCTCGGTCGTCACGCTGCCGGGCAAGGGGCTCGACGCGGTGGTCGACCAGCAGTTCGAGGTCGCCCGGCAGATCCTGGCCGCCGGCCTCGTGCCGATCATCGAGCCGGAAGTGGATATCAAGAGCCCGCAGAAGGCCGAGGCCGAAGATCAACTCAAGGCCTGCCTGCTCGACGGCGTCAACCAGCTCGGCCCCGATCAGACCGTCATGTTGAAGCTGACGCTGCCCGACGTCGACAACTTGTATCGGGAGCTCGTCGAGCATCCGAAGGTGCTGCGCGTTGTCGCATTGTCCGGCGGCTACAGCCGCGACGAGGCGTGTGCCCGGCTTGCCCGCAACAACGGCGTGATCGCGAGTTTCTCCCGGGCGCTGACGGAGGGGCTGACGGCACAGCAGAGTGCGCAGGAGTTCGACGCGATGCTGGATAAGTCGATCGCCGAGATTGCAGCGGCGTCGGCTACCTAACACCGGCCTCTCCGCCGACGACCACGCCTGCCGCCCGCTCGATCGGCTTGATCGCCGAGGTGAAGTCCGAGTCGGGCCCGAGTTCGGTCATCACGACCTCCCACAGCCGCCCTACTGCGTCGGCCACCTCCGTCGAGACTCCGAGCGCTCGTGCCTCGTCCAGATAGAGCCGCACGTCTTTGACCATCAAGCCCGTGGCGAAGCCGAAGTCGAAGGTGCGCGGCAGGATTGACCGCGGGAACTTGTCGCGGCTCGCGGTGGTGCCGCCCGACCCGGCGTTGAGAACGTCGATCATCACCGCCGGGTCCAGGCCGGATTTGACGCCCATCACGACGGCTTCACAGGTGGCGACGAGAGCGGTGCCCGCGAGCATGTTGTTGACCAGCTTCATCGTCTGGGCCGAACCGGGCTTCTCCCCGACGTAGAACGGCCTGCCGATTGTCTCGTACACCGGCGTCAGCACGTCGAAATCCGTTCGGGGACCGGACACCATCACCGCCAGGGTGCCCTTCTGCGCGCCGGCCACCCCGCCGCTGACGGGACTGTCGAGGGTGGCGATGCCGCGTTCGACGAGCGTTGCGTTGATCCGTTCTGCCACCTGGCTTCCCACTGTGGAGAAGTCGACGAACCGCTTGACCCGTGAGCCGTCGATGACGCCCCCTGCGCCGGTGGCGACGTCGAAGGACGCCTGCGGGGATGGAAGGCTCGCCATCACCGTTTCGGCGCGGTCGGCCACCTCCCTGGTCGACGACGCGGCACGCGCGCCGAGCTCGACGAGAGTCTCGACGGCGTCGGGCCGGGTGTCATACACCACCAGGTCGTAGTGCGCGTCGAGCAGCCGCCGCGCGATCGGAAAACCCATGTTCCCCAGACCGACAAACCCGATGTCCATGGCGTCTTACCCTCGATCGAGTTCGGCCAACACTTCCCGCGCGACGCGGAAGCTATCGACTGCAGCGGGGACGCCCGCATAGACGGCGACTTGCATGAAGACCTCTCGGATCTCCTCTCGCGTCACACCGTTGGTCAGAGCCGCGCGGATGTGCGTACGCAACTCCTGCGGACGGTTGAGGACGGCGATCATGGCCAAGGTCACCATGCTGCGGGTCTTGCGGTTCAGCTCCTCACGGGGCCCCACACCGCGCCCCAGCAGTATTCGGTGCCGAGGTCCTGGAACGGCTTGGTGAGGCTGTCCGCGTCCGCGGCCGCTTTCTTGACGTACTCCGCGCCCAGCACGTCCGTGCGGATCTCGAGGCCCTTTTCGAAAGTATTGTCAGCCAATGATCCTCCTCATCTCAGGACAGGGCCACCGCGAGCGGTTCGCAGTTGACTCTGCGTCCAGGGCGTGAAAGTTCGAGTAGGCCGCGCCCTCAGCGCAGAATGAACGCACCAAGCGTCGCACACCGGGCTCCGGTCAGGCCTACTGTCAGACGATGCCGGGCATCTTCGACGACGCGTCGATGGCTGCGACCATCGTGCGGGTACGCGACGTGGCCGCGTCGGTGCGCTGGTATCGCGACAAGCTCGGGTTGGAACCGATCTATGTGGGCGATGACGGGCCAGACCACCCCGTCGCCGCCTACTCGATCGCAGGGGTCGTCGTGTCGTTGTGGCAGCTGCCCGCCGGGCACAGCGGGTGCCGCAGGACAAGGACCGCAACAGCTACGTGGTCGTGGTCATGACGGGCGACCTCGAACCGGCTAGGCGAGCGCTGCTCGAGCGCGGGATCGACGTCGGCGAGATTCGTCGCAGCGCGAACAACGAGTTCCTGTGGTTCCACGACCTCGACGGCAACCGCTTCGAGCTGAGCCGACCGCTGATAGCGCAAGAGGAAGGAACCGGGGAGGCCACCAATGGACCGTGATCAGCTGATCGACCTCACCCGCCGCGCGCTCAAGTTGGCGCGCGACAAGACCACCGACCTTGCGCCCGCACGAAGACCGTGATGGGTCGCTCGATCCT
>DASWBF010000341.1:0-9114 GCA_036390735.1 Mycobacterium sp.
ACTGGTCGATGTCGTCGGGCTGTACATGAACCCGCCCGAGAAGGCGATCGTGTTATGCGCGGACGAGAAGTCCTCGGTGCAGGCATTGGACCGCACGCAGGCGTCGCTGCCGATGGTCAAGGGGCGAGGCGAGACGATGACTCACGACTACAAGCGGCACGGCACCACCACCCTGTTCGCTGCCCTGGACGTGTTGACCGGCACGGTGATCGGGCAATGCATGCCGCGCCACCGGCATCAGGAGTGGTTGAAGTTCCTCAAGACCATCGACCGCGAGGTGCCCAAAGACCTAGCGATCCACCTGATCCTGGACAACTACGCCACCCACAAACACCAAGACGTCGGCACGTGGCTGGACAATCATCCTCGGTTTCACCTGCATTTCACCCCGACATCCTCATCCTGGTTGAACCTGGTGGAACGCTGGTTTCGCGAGCTGACCGACAAGGCGTTGCGGCGCGGGGCATTTCATTCCGTTCCCGACCTGATCACCTCGATCCAGGAATACATCGACTCACACAACGACGCCCCACAGCCTTACGTGTGGACAGCGACCGCGGAATCCATCCTCGCCAAGGTCGCCCGCGGACGCATCGCCCTCGAAAAAGTCAGCTAAATCCAGGACACACCACTAGGTCTTGCCAACACGACTCTGCGGCGCACACCCTAAGCGGCGTGTCGTGTCCGAATTCGCAGTGTCGCGAGCAGGGTGAGGTCGCGAGGGGCGGCTACGTCTTCAGGAACTCGACGATGTGGTTCGCAAGTTCGACTCCCGCGTCTTCCTGCAGGAAATGGCCGGCGTCGCGGACGACTGGGTGCTGCCGGCCTTGGGCACCGCGCATCTGGCGTCGGAAGATGTCTGCCATCGCTCCCGTGATGGGGTCCTTGTCGCTGAACGCGACCAGCATCGGGGTGGGGCTTTCGCAGAGCGCGGCCCAGGCAGCCCGGTTGGCGGCCGACGCCGGGTCGTCGGGAGCGGTCGGCACGAGGCCGGGCATCGCGCGCGGGCCGGCACAGTAGGCGTCGTCGGGAAACGGCGCGTCGTAGCCGGCACGCACGTCGTCGGTCATCGGGCGAACGCACCCCGACTGCACGAACCGGCCGACGTCGATCATGGGCAGTCCCTGGATCGCCTCGCGGAATCGCCACCAGATGTCGGGCATCGGGAAGTCCCCGGTCGGAAGACCGGTGTTGGCGACGACGATGCCGGCGAATCGCTCGGGATGCTCAGCGGCCAGGCGCAGCCCGATCAGCCCGCCCCAGTCCTGGCCCACCAGGGTGACCCGGTTGAGGTTCAGCACGTCGAATGCCAACGCCCGCATCCATTCGACATGTCGGGCGTAAGTGTGGTCCTCGTGAAGGGTGGGCTTGTCCGACCGACCGAACCCGACGAGATCCGGGCAGATCACCCGATGACCGGCGGCGACGAGAACAGGAATCATCTTGCGGTACAGGAATGACCACGACGGCTCTCCGTGCAGCAGCAACACCGGGTCGGCGGTGTCGGTGCCGTCAGAAACCCACGCGACGCGCAGAGTGCCTCCCTCGCCGTCGTCGATGTCGGAATAGCTTGGCACGTAGGGAAATTCGGGTAGATCTGCGAACCTCTCGTCGGGCGTGCGCAGTTTCTGCATGCAGGAGAACTTACCGCCGCGCCGAAGGCCGGGCTGCGGCCATGACGAGATTTTTCACGTAAACGCGTGACTGCCGGGGAAGCCGCCACCATACTGCTTGACGATGGTCCGCCGATCTTGACGGGTCACGACAACAAAAGGAGAACAGTGTGAAGCGTGGATTCGTGGTCGCCCTCGGCGGCGCGGCGATTGTGGTGGCAGGGCTGGCTGGCTGTTCGAGTAACAAAGCGAGCGAAGGCAATAATACGGCTGCGGCCGGCAAGGGCTCGGCGAAACTCACCATCGACGGCAAGGACCAGACCATCTCGGGTGACATCGGTTGCACGACGACGGGAGACACTGTCTCCATCGCGCTTGGTGACCAGTCGAAGGGCCTCGTCGGCGCGACGGTCAAGGGAAACGAGGTGGAAACGGTCGGCATCATCATCGACGGACAGCCGCTCGCTTACGCCAAGGGCACACCTAACAACGAAGCGAAACTGACCAAGGACGGAAGCAAGTACATGATCGCGGGCAGTTTGACAGGAATGCCCGACATGTCCAACCCGATGGCTGGCCCTTCGAAGCACGACTTCACCATGGACGTGACGTGCCCGTAGCGTAGGCACTCGAGCGAAAGCGGCGGCACTCCGAGGGGCGTCGCCGCTTTTGTGTGCGGGACGCTACCCCTCCCGCAGTTCGGCCACGGCCGGATGCGCCATCAGCCGATCGAGAATCGCAAGGTGGCCTTTCAGCAGCTTCATACGCGCTTGGCCCACCGGAAACCATTGCACGCGATCGATTTCCGGGAACTCACGCATTCGTCCCGACCCCTTGGGCCACTCGATCTCAAAGGTGTTGCTGTGCGCGTCGCTGATGTCGGCGTCGCCGTGCACGGCGAACGCGGTCAGCACCTTTCCGCTCGGTTGCCGAACCGGCTCGAAGTCGATGCGCGGGCCCGCAGGCGGCGCGAGACCGGTTTCCTCGGTGAACTCCCGCTGGGCGACCTCCCACGGGTCCTCGCCGTCGACGTACTCCCCCTTCAGGATCGACCACGCCCCGTCGTCTTTCTTGGCCCAGAACGGTCCGCCGGGATGCCCGATCAGAACCTCGACGACGTCGTCGCGGACCCGGTACGGCAGCAGGCCCGCGCTGTGCCTAGGCATGCGTCAGACGCCGGCGGCGCGTTCCAGGTCCTTCAGCGATGTCTCGAGGTGGCCGAGGAGACGCTGCAGGTGCGGCACGCTGGCCCGGCAGCCGACTAGGCCGAAGTCGAGGTTGTCGGCGTTGTTGGTCATGGTGATGTTCAACGCTTGCCCGTCCAGGGCGATCGACAACGGGTAGTTGCCGTCTAACCGCGCGCCATTCCAGTAGTGGGGTTCGCGCGGACCGGGGACGTTGGAGATCACGATGTTGAACGGCGGCGGCGCGTTGGAGACGAATCCCGGCACGAGCGCCAGCGCCACCCCTCCACTCAAGAAGGCCGACAGTGCGAACTGCTCGATCTGCGGCAGTTGGGTGAACACCTTCTTGTTCTCGGCCATCGACGCGTGGATGGCGTCGAGGCGCTTCGCGGGATCGTCGAGGTGCGTGGCGAGATTGCACAAGACCGTCCCGACCATGTTGCCGCCGCGGTCGTGGTCCTTGTCGCTCCGCAGGCTGACGGGGACCATCGCCACCAGCGGTGTCTCCGGCAGCGCGCTGTGCTCGAGCAGGTAGGCACGAAGCGCTCCGGCGCACATCGCGAGGATCACATCGTTGACGGTCACCCCGCCGGCGGCGGCCTTCACCCGCTTGAAGCGCTCCAGCGACCACGACTGCGCCGCGACGCGCCGCGCACCGCCGATGCGCACGTTGAACATCGTCTTGGGCGCCTGGAACGGCAGCGTGAGCTGCTGCTCGAGCAGCCCATGGCGCACCAGCCCAAGTGTCGAGGGAGCAAGTGCTGCAATCGATCCCGCGGTGCTTGTCACCCGCTGCAACGGCGACGGGCCGCGGCCGGAACCCTTGCGGCGGGGCGGCTTGAGCGCCCACGGCACGCGCAGTTCTTCGTCGTTGGGGTCGGGACTCAACACGCGCTGCGTCAGACGCTGCGCCGAGACACCGTCGATCAGCGCATGGTGCATCTTGCAGTACAGCGCGTAGCGTCCGTCGTCGAGGCCTTCGATCAGATGCGTCTCCCACAGCGGGCGATGTCGGTCGAGCAGGCTGCCGTGCAGCCGCGAGGTCAGCTCCAGCAGCTCGCGTACGCGGCCTGGCCTCGGCAGCGCCGAGCGCCGCAGGTGGTACTCGAGGTCGATGTCCTTGTCGGACGACCAGGCGATGTTGGTGATCCCGCCGAGGAACGCCGGATGCTTGCGAAACGTCGGCTGCACGTCGGTGGCAGACAGCATCGCCTCGTAGACCTCGCGCACGAAATCCGGGCCGGCGCCGTCGGGCGGCGCGAACAGCTGCAGACCACCCACATGCATGGGATGTTCGCGCGACTCACCGAGCAGGAAGATGTTGTCAATTGGTGAAATCAGCTTCATCTGCATTCCCCGTCCCAAGAGTCGGTCTCCACAACCTTTGTAACCGCGTCCAGCGTACGTTTGACCGTACGAGGTTTCGCGGCTAGTGACGACAGGCAGGATTGGCGAGTGGGACTGACCGTGGCCGTCACCGGCCCTACGGGCGAAATCGGTATATCGGCCGTGACGGCACTGGAGCGAGAGCCGGCGGTAGAGAAGATCGTCGGGATGGCGCGCCGGCCGTTCGACCCGACGGCACACGGCTGGACGAAGACGACGTATCAGCGGGGCGACATTCTCGACCGCGACGCTGTCGACGGGCTGGTCGCCGACGCCGACGTGGTGATCCACCTGGCGTTCATCATCATGGGGTCGCGCGACGAAAGCGCTCGCATCAACCTGCAGGGCACCCGCAACGTGTTCGAGGCGACCGTCGCCGCGCCGCGGCCGCGGCGACTGGTGTACACGTCGTCGGTCGCCGCGTACGGCTACCACTCCGACAACCCGGTGCCGATCACCGAGGACGTGCCGACGCGCGGGTCGCCGGAACACTACTACTCGCAGCAGAAGGCGGCGTGTGAGGCGGCACTCGCCGAGATCACCGACGGGTCGTCGTTGGAGGTGTTCATCCTGCGGCCGTGCATCGTCGCCGGGCCCCACGCGCCCGCGTTGGCCGATGCGATGCCGTGGAACAAGTTGCCCGCCCTGCTGCGCGCGGTCTCTAAAGCGCTGCCCCTGTGGAAGCCCGTGGTTCCGGATCCGGGCTTTCCGCTGCAGCTCGTCCACCACGACGACGTCGCCGCGGCGATCGCGTTGGCGGCCACCGCTCCCGCGCCGCCGGGTGCGTACAACATCGCGGGCGAAGGGCTCGTCACCCTGTCGGATGTGGGGAAAGCGTTGGGCGGCAGGCCCGTTCGAGTGCCGGCGGTGGCAGCGTCGGCGGCATTGGCGGTGCTGTCCCGCCTGCCCTTCGTGCCGTCGGCGCTCGAGTGGCTGCACGTCGCGCGCACGTCGGTGGTGATGGACACCTCGAAGGCCAAGAAGGACCTGGGCTGGCAACCCACGTACACGTCGGCGGAGACGCTGGCTGCGCTGGCCACGCGATGAGCCGCTTGCGCGAAGAGCAAAAGGCCGCGGCCGTTTAGACCGCCCGGGTCAGCCAGCTTTCAATGGTCGCCTTGTCGCGGGTGTACGTCATCATGCGGAGATCCTCGTACAGCGAGCCGCCGTTCAGTTTGTCCTCGGTGAACAGGACCTCCACTTCCCGGGCGCCTCGCCGGTAGAAGTCGGTGCGGTCGACTTGTCTGCGCTGCCATCCCGACTGCTCGGCGATCTCGGACAGCGCCTGACGATCGTTCGTCGCGCTCATGGGGGTGTCCTCCTGACTGTGACTCTGCGCAGGCTATAGCAGGGCCGAGAATTGGCCGGCGCGGAGACCGGTTCAATCCGACTGGCGAAGCTGGACGCTGAACCACAGCGCGAGCGCGTGGATCACCAGTCCGACCACGATGACGACGAAGTCGAACACGCCGACCCAGTGGATGTTCGCGGTGTTGACGTCGATCAGGTGGCTGATCGCGTGCAGGACGTAATGCGCCGTCGCGAACGCCAACACAGGCACCCGCCAACTTGGCCACCGGATCGCGGCGAGGTAGAGCAGTCCCAACGGCAGTTCGAACGCCGCGGTGTCGAATATGTAGTGGCCGTTGCGCGGGCCGAAGCCGCCGACGGTGTCGAAGAAGAATCCGGGCGCGACGATCATCACCAGCCCGAGCAGTGTCGAGTAGATCCCGTAGACCAGCAGCACCGTGACGACGACGGTCGACTTCGACCGAGCAGCCATGGTGCTTACACTGTGACTTCTCCGACGGCTGGAAGCCGCCGGCTTCTTTTCACGCCGCTTGCGCATGAAGGGCCAGTCCAGCCCGGAGGATGTTGCGTGCGGCCATCTGGTCTGCCGACGCGCGATGCGACGACTGGTCCCCATAGCTGATGCGGGTCTTATTGTGCGACCAGCCATCTCGACGTTCCTGCAGCGCAGCGTTGTAGAGTTCGCGGTGCGCCTCCACACACGCCCGCAACGCGATGTGCTGGCGCACGGTCGGACGCATCCGAAACATATAAGCCCGCCTCACGACGCCACCGCATCCCACTGATGCTCGAGGTCGCGGCTGACCTCCGTGGCCACGACCTGCCAGCCGTGCTCATCGGCAATCTGCTGCAGCAGTTCCCCGCACCCGCGGGCGACGCAACCGCCCAGAACCCGGCGGCGATACTTCGCGCACCACACCACGTACAGCCTTGGCGACGACATCCCTCCCGCAGTGCGGCGAAACCGGCGACCGGACATACCCGCACCCTACGAGACGGGACCGACAACCCCCGCGATCCGACGCTGTGCGCTCCGATCACCCCACCGGCCGTTTCGTGGCCGGTCCGGGCCGGGCGGAGTTGTTAGTCTCAGACAGACCACGACGACTTAGGAGCAGCATGAGCGAGCGCGAACGGGGCGCGCCGGGTCATGTCGGCCCCGAAGTGCTCACTGAGCACACCGCACCCGAGCGATTGGTGGTGGCCCGTGGCTTGTTCGCCGGCCCGAGCCCCCGGGTCCCGGATGACCTGTATGCGCAGGTCGTGCGCGGCACGGCCCGGCGCGAACGGAACGCTCTGCACCTCGAGCAGGGCGCGACCGTCGACACCGACACCTACTTCGGCCGGCTGCCTGCCAGCTACTTCCAGAGGTGGACCACCGTCACGGAGGTGCAGCTCAAGCTGGCATTCGACACGTCGGGCCCGGCCCAGCTGCGGTTGCGCGGGTCGGACGCACAAGGTTCCGCCCGGACGGTCGCGAGCACGGAGATCGACGGCACCGGGACGGCCGCGTTGTCAGCCCGACTCAACGAGTATTTCGACGGCGGCGCGCTGTGGATGGATTGCACGGCGCTTTCCGGTCCCTTGAAGATCACCGATCTGGAGTGGACGGTGGCCGCCCCTGCGACGATCCGCCCGACCGCCATTGCCATCTGCACGTTCAACCGGGCCGACGAATGCGCGGCCACCGTCGCGGCGATCGCCGGCGACAAGACCCTGCTGGCGCAGATCGACGCGGTGTACGTGACCGACCAGGGCACCGACGCCGTCGCCACGCGACCGCTGTTCAACGACGTCGCCGCGCAACTCGGCGACAAACTGGTGTACCTCCGGCAGCCGAATCTCGGTGGGGCAGGCGGCTTCACGCGCGGGCTCTACGAGGTGTCGAGTATTGCCGACCACGCCAACGTGATCCTGATGGACGACGACATCCTCTGCGAGCCCGAAACCGTGTTGCGGCTCAACGCCTTTGCCAACCTGACGCCGACACCGACGTGCGTTGGCGCTCAGATGCTGTTGCTGAAGAACCCCCGAAAGCTGCTCACCAGCGGCGAAGAGATCGAGTTGGCAAAGATTCGCAACCGATGGGTGGCGAACGCGCTTCATTACTCCGACATGGTCAAGAACCGGCAGGAGAAGCGCGTCGACGCCCAATACAACGCCTGGTGGTCGTGTCTGATCCCGTCCGAGGTGATCACCGCGATCGGCCTGCCGATCCCGCTGTTCTTCCAGTGGGACGACATCGAATACGGGCTGCGGGCGCTCGCCGCGGGCTTTCCCACCGTCACGCTGCCCAACGCGGGCGTCTGGCATGCCGACTTCCACTGGAAGGACCGCGACGACTTCGTGCGCTACTTCTCCGTGCGCAACCCACTGATCACGCACGCGCTGCATGGCGACATCGATACCCGCGTGACGGGCAGATGGTTGGCGCGCGAGATCGCCCACCACCTCGTTTCGATGCAATATGGCCTCGCGCACACGGTGATCCGCGGAATCGAAGACTTCCTGGAAGGGCCTGAGATCCTCCGTGATGGCGGGGTCGCGGCGCTGGCCAGGATCCGCAAGGAGCGCTCGGAGTATCCGGAGACCGTCATCCAGCCGGCCGGGAAGATCGCCGAGCTCACTGGTGCGGTGCCGCGAGTGCGCACGCGCGGTTATCTACCGCGTAAGGACAGGTTGGACCTGGTGCTGATCAAGCGCACGGTGTACCAGTGGCTCGGACGAACCATCCCCGGGCCGGTCGCGATCACCTCCGAAGACAACGTGTGGTGGCACGTTGCGCTGTTCGACCACGTCGTCGTGACCGATGCCTCGCAGGCCGGTGTCCGGATCCGGCGGCGCGACAAGCGAAAGCTGGTGAAGCTCACCAGACGAGCGGTCAAGGCGCTGCGACGATTCCGCGCTGAGGCGCCGACGCTGCAGGACCAGTACCGCGCCGCACTTCCGGAGTTGACCAGTCGGGAGAACTGGGCGCGGCTGTTCGAGAGCTGATTCGTCGAAAGTGACGTTTTGCAGGCCCCCTCTCGCACTTCTCCTGCGAAACGTCGATTTCGTTGTGCCACATGATGATCAGTGCAGCCTCAGGGCCACCTGTTCGTTGTTACCGGTGTACCCGAGATATTCGAACGTGCGCCCGGTGCGCGCGATGAACTCGTTGAAAGCCCGATACTCGTGGCGCCGCCATCCTGGGTAATTGAAGAACTCGTCGAACAGCAGCACCGCGTCGGGCGCGAGCTGGTCGCCGACCAGATCCAGCACAGTCTTGGTCGAGGAGTACAGGTCCGCGTCCAGATGCAGGAACGCGATCGGTTCGTCGTGCTCGGCGAGGAAGGCGGACAACGAGTCTTCGAACAAACCCGTCACCACCGTGGCACCCGGGATGTCGTGCGGCGGTTCCTGGGCGAATTCGCCGGCCTCGAAGCCGGTTCGCCACGTCTCCGGCAGACCATTGAAGCTGTCGAATCCGAAGACCTCGCGGTCACCGGCCACCGTATCAGCGATGATCGAGAGCGTCGTGCCGGTCGCCACTCCGAATTCGAGTGCCAAGCCGGGGCCCTTGATCTCGCCGAGAGCGAATCGCAGCGTGTCGTGCGGATGCCAGAACACCGGCGCCTTGG
>DASWBF010000342.1:0-2918 GCA_036390735.1 Mycobacterium sp.
CGGCTGCCTGTCGGCGAGGACTTCGCGCTGCGGGCACGCAGCTCGATCGGCCCCGACGGGGTCGGCGTGACCTCCGCGGAGATCTTCGACCGCTCCGGGTTCATCGGTGTCTGCGCACAGACGTTGCTGGTGCAGAGGCGCTAGCCGGCACCAGCAAACAAGAGGCCATTGCCGGAGACTGAGGGACCAAAGACCCCATCGGCCCGACCACCTGGATCGATAACGTCTCCGACACGGCAAGCAGACGGTTTGCCAGGGAACGGAGACACAGCAATGCGAAACGACCCGTTGCCAAAGGCGGTCGTCGTCGGCATCGACGGCTCGCGGGAGGCGATCCTGGCAGCCACATGGGCCGCCGACGAGGCGATCGCTCGCGATGTTTCGCTGCGGCTGGTTTACGTCAATCCCGCGGATTCGCCCGGCCACGGCTTTCGCACTGCGATGGCAGAGCTGGCGCTGCGCGTAGCGGCGAAAGCTGTCGCCGAACAAGAGAAACCCGTCAAGGTGGAAACCGTGTTGCTGACGGGTCCCGCGGCGAAGGGCTACGCGGCGAAGGTTCTGATTCGCGAGTCGCGGTACGCCGACGTGCTGTGCCTGGGCGCGGTCGGCATGGGGCGGCTGGCTACCACGGTGTTGGGTTCGACGGCCACGGCGCTGACCCGGCGCGGCAAATGCCCGGTAGCGATTGTCTCCAAGCCGATGAGGTCTGAGGAGCCCATCGCGGTCGTGGTCGACCCGTCGGACGACGGCCCCGCTGCCGCTACAGCGGCGTCATCTCCTGCAGGAGGGTCGGCACCAGCTCGCTGACGGTCGGATGGATGTGCATGGTGCGCGCGAGGGTGTCGTAGGGCACCTTGGCCGACATCACGTCCAGAATCGCGTGGATCACCTCGTCGCCCCCGACGCCGAAGATCGCCGCACCGAGGATCTCGTGGCTGTCGGCATCGACGACCACCTTCATGAACCCTTGCGTCTCGCCCTTTTCCACCGCTCGGCCCACCCGCGTCATCGGTCGAAACCCGACCAGCGCGTTGCATCCTGACTCGCGAACCTGGGTGACGGTCTGCCCGGCCCGTCCCAGTGGCGGATCGATATAGAGCGCATACGTCGGAATCCGGTCGCTGACCCGGCGCGGGTCGTTGTCGAGCAGGTTCGCGGCCACGATCTCGAAGTCGTTGTACGACGTGTGGGTGAACGCGCCGCGACCGTTGCAATCTCCCATCGCCCAGATGTGCTCGACGTTGGTGCGCAATTGGTCGTCCACCACGATGAACCCGCGCTTGTCGGTGTCCACCCCTGCGCGGTCCAGACCCAAGTCGTCCGTGTTGGGCTGACGACCGACCGCCATCAGCAGGTGCGAGCCGACCATCGGATCCGCGCCATCGCGGGGTGTCACCGCAACGCCGTCGCCGTCTCGCGCGACGCGAATGGCGTTGGCGCCCAAGATCACCTCGATACCTTCACCCTCGAGGATGTCTTTGATCGCCGCAGACACATCGGGATCCTCGCGTGCCGCCAGCCGTGACCCGCGCTGCACCACCGTCACGTCGGCGCCGAACCGCCGGTACATTTGGGCGAATTCCAGGGCGATGTAGCTTCCGCCGATGATCACGAGATGCTCTGGTAGCCGGTCGAGTTCGAGGATCGACACATTGGTCATGTACTCGACGCCGTCAAGTCCCGGGATGTCCGGCACGACGGCGCGCCCACCGACGTTGAGAAAGATCCTGTCGGCGGAGATCAGTTCGTCGTCGACCCGCAACGTGTGCGGGTCTTCGAAGCGGGCGTGCCCGCGGATGACCGTGCAGCCCTTCATGCCCTCCAGCCACGACTCGACGCCCGCGCGGTCGTTCAGCATGATGCCGTCCTTGCGGGCCTTGACCTTTGCCATGTCGACGGTGACGGAACCGGTGCCGACGCCGTAGTCGGCACCGCGCCGGGCCAAATGCGCCGCGTGTGCGCTGGCCACCAGCGTCTTGGTCGGGATGCACCCGGTGTTGACGCAGGTTCCGCCAATGTGCTTGCGCTCCAGCACCGCAACGGTCTGACCGGCGTCGGTCAGCCGCCCGGCCAGCGGCGGACCCGCCTGTCCTGCGCCGATGACGATCGCGTCGAACCGTTGCGTCACAACGTGCTTGCCAGATAGGCGATCAAGAAGCCGCCGCCGACGGCGACCACGTCCTCGAGAAGCGCGATCGGCCAATCGCGCCCGCCTATCGCGGCCACCAGGCGCTTTCGCACCTCATAGCCGCCGAGCGTGCCGAGCACCGCGCCAATCACGCCCGCACCCACACTGCTCCACGTGTAGTGGAACGAGGACCCGAGAACCGCGCCCGCGAAGCCGCCCGCGACCAGTCGTGCGCCGAACGCCGGCCCCGTCTTTCGGCTCGGGGTCTTCGGCAGCGGATCGGTGAGCAATTCGATGACGGCCAGCACGGTGAAGACAGTCACCGCGGCGGGATGGCTGACCCAGTGAAGCCAGCGGTTGTCGAGATCAAACCAGCCCAGAAACGCCGCCCAACTGACCACTGCGGGCGCGGTGAGCGCACGCAACCCGGCCACCACGCCGATGAGTAGAGCAAGCACAATCACCGCAACGTGCGTCATCCCCCGGACGCTAGCACCGAGACCGCTCAGAAGCGACAGAACCGGATATCAGACGCCAGAATCGCTTTGGCGCCAATGCCGGCGAGTTCGTCCATGATCGTGTTGACGTCTTTGCGCGGCACCAGCGCCCGCACCGCCACCCAGTCGGGGTCGGCCAGCGGCGCAATGGTCGGCGACTCCAGCCCCGGTGTGATCGCGGCAGCTTGGTCCAGCACCACGCGGGGGCAGTCGTAGTCGAGCATCAGGTATTGCTGGCCGAACACCACACCCTGCACCCTTGCAGCCAACTGGTCGCGGGCGGCGGCCGTCTG
>DASWBF010000343.1:0-2789 GCA_036390735.1 Mycobacterium sp.
GGCTGGCCGCGGACGGCGAAGAGCATGTCGACGTGTTCGCTGGTGTTGCGGTCGATGGTGGCCGGCTGTGCGGGTCGGGCGGCTTGCCAGGCCTCGATGGCCTGCCCGAGCAGCGGATCGACGGGTTTGGTGAACGCGGTGCCGGTCTTGTGCACGGGCACGTCGATCAGGCAGACGGCGTCGGTGACCGGCACGTCGCGGGCGTCGGCGGTGGTTGGTGCGCCGTCGTGCTGCCAGCGCACGCAGCCGACCCGCAGCCGGGACAGTTCGTCGCTGCGCAGGCCGCTGAACAGCCAGGTGAGCGTCACCGCGCGGATCAACGGCATCGGGTAGTAGGTGCCGGCGGTGTTGGCGGGCAGGTCGTCGGATTCGATGTTCAGCCCGGCCCACAGCAGCTTGGCCCACACGTCGTCGGAGATGACCCTCGGGTCGGTGCCGATCAGCGCGGCGACGCTGCGCGGCACCGCCAGCGCGCGGGCGGGGTCGAAGCGGCGGCCGAACCATTCCCATTCCTGACAGTCGCGGAAGAAGGTCCTGGTGCAGGTCAGGACGTGGGCCTTGGTGCGTGGGGAGATCGGGGCGCCGACGCGTGCGGCGAGGCCGTCGCGGCGCTGCACGTGGTCGCCGACCCGCATCCGGTCCACGGCGGCGACCCAGGACGCGCAGGTTTGTCGGGTCCACTGGCTCGGTTCGGTGATCTCGGGGTGCTCGGCCACCAGCCACCGCCCGGCCCTGGCCATCTGGGTGCGGATGGTGGCGCGAACCTTGGGGGTCAGTGTTGAGGTCGCACACCACCGTTCGACCCAGCCGATCCACGCCGCGGCGGCACCCTCGATTGCCGGTATATGGTTGCGTCCCAAGCGAACCGGTGGATCGCAGTGGCCCAGTGAGGCGACCACGCGTTGCAGCGCAAACAGCAGCTGGCCGTGGTGTTGGTTGGTGGCCGGATGGTCCCGTAGCCGGGTGAAGGCGTCATTGTCGAGATCGGCGAGCCGCGGGCTGCGGTTGATCAGCATGACCTGCCCGAGCGCGCCACGCAGAGAGTGCCGGGCGCTCAGCGCACTGCGGTAGCCCCACCCGTCGAGGATCTCGCCCACCCGCTGCGTCGACGCCTCGACCGCGGCATCACCGAACACGAGCCGGGCCAGGTGCAGCCGGTTAAAGGTACCCAGCAGGTGGAAGCCGTCGAAGCGTGCGACCAGGTAGGCGATCGCGACCAGGAACGGGCGCACCGTGGTCTCGGTCGGTGTCACCCGTGCGGACAGGAACGCTTCCACGCTGGAGCCGCACAGGCCGGCCCAGTCGTCGGTCCGCCAGCCCCAGTAACCGCGACCGGACTCGGCGCAATGCTGCAGCACGAGCCCGGCCGCGTGCACGCTGGCGCGGCGGTAGCGCGCGCGGGCCGGGTGGTGCAGCACCGCACGTGCCTCGTCGAGCGGCTCGACCAGCACAGCCACGCTGTCCCACAACACAGCGCGCTGGGCTGCGCCGCGGGCGCGGCTGCGGCGCACCCCCACCGGGCCGAGCTCGAGCAGGGTGTCCAGTTCCAGCCTTGTCAGCTCCGCGCGGCGGTCGTAGCCGTCGGCGCGCAACCCGAACGTGAACTCAGTCCGGTCCGTCTGCGCCACGCCGGCGGCACCAACAACGGCGGCGGTCACCGCTGCTCCCCGGCGCCAACCGTGGCGGTCGCGGTGAGCATGCCGATCCGTTGGGCCCGCAGGACGGCCGTGGCGCGGTTCAGCTTGTCCGACAGCTCCCGGCCGGACAGGTGGATGTAGCGCATCGTCGACTCGGTCGAGCGGTGTCCGGCGAAGGTGGCGATCGCGTGCAGCTCCCAACCCATCCGGGCCAGGTCGGTCAAACACAGGTGCCGAGTGGTGTGCGTGGAAAACTGTGGAACGTTGGCGGCCAAGGCAATTCGACGCACCACCTTCGACCAGGTCCACAGCGTCAGCGGCTCGGCCCGGTTGCGCCGCGACTCGGACAAAAACAGCGACCCCCGGGCCCGGCTGAGCGTGCCCCGATGCGTCAGATACTGCGCCAGAAGCGCCCCGGCCGCCGCCGAGTACGGCACCATCCGCTCCCGGCGAGTCTTCGTCGTCTCCGCCCGCACCCGCAGCATCCGGTGCGCGGGATCCAGGTCGTCGGTGCGCAGGCTGCACAACTCCTCCCGCCGCAGAGCGGCGTCGTAGGCCAGCGCGAGCATCACCCGGTTGCGGATCGGCTCGTCGGCGAACCCGGCGAGCACATCCAACCACTGCCGTTCCGACGGGATCCACGGCAGCTTCACCAGCGCCGGCACCAGCCCACGATCACCGCCACCGCCGAAGCGGCTGCGCGGGGTGTACCGGCCACGGCCGACCGGGTTGCAATCCCGCCGCCCCTCCTCGATCAGGTAGTCGTAGAACAGCCGCACCGCGACCAGCCGCTGCTGCAACGTCGCGTTCGCCAACCCCACTCCGGAGTCCAGCGAAACCACGTTCACGCCAAGGTGATTCGGTCGGCTGGTCAGCTCACGAACAAACGCAGCAACCTGCGCCCGGGACGCCGCGATCGGGTCGACACCGGCGTTCTCACACGAGAGCAGGTATTCCGCCAGCGCCCGCGCATACGCGTCGATCGTGCGCGGTGCGCGCCCCAGATCGGCCCACACTCGCAGCCACTCGACCGCCAACTCGTGCCGCCCGAACACCGGCCACTTCTGCTCCACCATCATCATCTGCATGCCGGTAGGTATCCCTCAGTTCGTGGTGACGATCCAGGACCGCAGGCCCCGTGTCGTGATTCCA
>DASWBF010000344.1:0-9603 GCA_036390735.1 Mycobacterium sp.
ATGCGACCTCCTGACGAACTGTGGGCGAAGGTACCTCAGCGGACGGCATTCGGCCCGTGGCCGGTATCTAGGCTGACGGTCATGAGCTCCGACGCTCCGCCCTCGCTGCATGCCGGCCGCCTGATCGCGCGTCGCCTGAAGGCCAGCGGCATCGACACCGTGTTCACGCTGTCCGGCGGCCACCTGTTCTCGTTCTACGACGGCTGCCGCAGCGAAGGCATCCGGCTGGTCGACACCCGCCACGAGCAGACCGCCGCGTTTGCGGCGGAGGGGTGGTCGAAGGTGACGCGGGTACCGGGCGTGGCGGCGCTGACCGCCGGGCCGGGTGTCACCAACGGCATGAGCGCGATGGCGGCGGCGCAGCAGAACCAGTCGCCGCTGGTGGTTCTTGGTGGCCGCGCGCCGGCCCTGCGATGGGGACAGGGGTCGCTGCAGGAAATCGACCACGTGCCGTTCGTCGCGCCCCTGGCCCGGTTCGCCGCGACCGCCAGCTCGGCCGAGTCGACCGGGACGCTGGTCGACGAGGCGTTGCGGGCCGCGGCGGCTGCGCCGTCCGGTGTGGCGTTCGTCGACTTCCCGATGGACCACGTGTTCTCGGAGGCGCACGATCCCGGGCTGCCGGGCGCGCTTTCCGACGTGCCGGCCGCCTCCAATGCCGACGCCACCGCGCTGGACCGGGCCGCCGACCTGCTGGCGGGTGCAGCGCGGCCGGTGATCATGGCCGGGACCAGTGTGTGGTGGGGGCGGGCCGAGCCGGCGCTGTTGCAGCTCGCCGAGCGGGGACGGATTCCGGCGCTGATGAACGGCATGGCCCGCGGCGTCGTGCCCGCCGACCACGAACTGGCCTTTTCCCGGGCCCGGTCCCGGGCGTTGAAAGAGGCCGACGTCGCGCTGGTCGTCGGCGTTCCGATGGACTTCCGGCTCGGATTCGGCGGCGTGTTCGGCGCCGACACTCAGCTGATCGTCGCCGACCGCGCCGAACCTGTCCGTCCGCACCCTCGCGCCGTCGCAGCGGGGCTGTACGGCGACCTGTCGACGGTGCTATCCACGCTGAGCAACGCACGGTCACCCGACAGAGAGGCGTGGATCGCCGACCTTCGAGCCGTCGAAACGGCGGCCCGGGCTGCCGAGAATGCCGAGCTGTCCGATGACCGCACGCCGCTGCACCCGATGCGGGTGTATGCCGAGCTGGCCCCGATGCTGGACCGCGACGCGATCGTCGTCATCGACGCCGGCGACTTCGGGTCGTACGCCGGTCGCGTGATCGACAGCTACGTCCCCGGCGCGTGGCTCGACAGCGGGCCGTTCGGATGCCTGGGCTCCGGGCCCGGCTACGCGCTGGCCGCCAAGCTGGCGCGGCCCGACCGCCAGGTCGTGCTGCTGCAGGGCGACGGCGCGTTCGGGTTCTCGGGAATGGAGTGGGATACGTTGGTGCGCCACGACATTCAGGTGGTGTCGGTGATCGGCAACAACGGCATTTGGGCGCTGGAAAAGCATCCGATGGAGCTCTTGTACGGGTATTCGGTGGTGGCCGAGTTGCGGCCCGGCACCCGCTACGACGAGGTGGTGCGCGCGCTGGGCGGCCACGGCGAGCTGGTGTCCAGCCCGGCGGAGCTGCGTCCCGCGTTGGAGCGGGCCTTCGGTGCGGGCTTGCCCGCCGTCGTCAACGTGCTGACCGACCCGACCGTCGCCTACCCACGGCGCTCGCACTTAGCCTGAATTGCCGCCTTCGGCGGCGGGCGCTGACTACGAGCCGCGTACCGTTGTGCTGTGGCGAAATCGAGTACCGCTAAGCCGGGTCGCCTGAGCAGCACATTCTGGAAGCTGCTCGGCGCCAGCACCGAGAAGGATCAGAGCCGTTCTCTGGCTTTGGTCAAGCAGTCGGCCGAATTCGACAGGAAGGCCGCCGATCTCGACGACGAGCAGCTGCGCAAGGCCGCGAAGCTGCTCGAACTCGACGACCTCGCCGAATCCCGAGACATCCCACAGTTCCTGGCGATCGCGCGAGAGGCGGCCGAGCGCAACACCGACCTCCGACCGTTCGACGTGCAGCTTCTCGGTGCGCTGAGGATGCTGGCCGGCGACGTCATCGAGATGGCGACCGGCGAAGGCAAGACGCTGTCCGGCGCGATCGCCGCCGCCGGGTATGCGCTGGCGGGCCGAAACGTGCACGTCATCACGATCAACGACTACCTGGCCCGCCGCGACGCGGAATGGATGGGTCCGCTGCTTGAGGCGATGGGCCTGACCGTCGGCTGGGTTGCCGCCGAGTCGACGGCCGACGAACGCCGCGAAGCCTACAAGTGCGACGTCACATACGCGTCGGTCAACGAGGTCGGCTTCGACGTGCTGCGCGACCAACTCGTCACCGACGTCGACGACCTGGTGTCGCCGAACCCGGACGTCGCGCTGATCGACGAGGCCGATTCCGTGCTCGTCGACGAGGCGCTGGTGCCGCTGGTGCTGGCCGGCACCACCCACCGCGAGACGCCGAAGCTGGAGATCATCCGGCTGGTCGGCGAGTTGACCGCAGGCAGGGACTACGACACCGACGAGGACAGCCGCAACGTGCACCTCACCGAGGCCGGCGCGCAGAAGGTAGAGGCGAAACTCGGTGGCATCGACCTGTATTCGGAAGAGCACGTCGGCACCACGCTCACCGAGGTGAACGTCGCGCTGCACGCGCACGTGCTGCTGCACCGCGACGTGCACTACATCGTGCGCGACGATACGGTGCATCTGATCAACGCGTCGCGCGGACGGATCGCTCAGTTGCAGCGCTGGCCGGACGGCCTGCAGGCCGCGGTCGAGGCCAAGGAGGGCATCGAGACCACCGAGACCGGCGAGGTGCTGGACACGATCACGGTGCAGGCGCTGATCAACCGGTATCCGACGGTATGCGGGATGACGGGCACGGCGCTGGCCGCCGGCGAGCAGCTGCGGCAGTTCTACAAGCTGGGTGTGTCGCCGATCCCGCCGAACACCCCGAACATCCGCGAAGACGAGGCCGACCGGGTGTACATCACCGCCGCGGCCAAGAACGACGCGATCGTCGAGCACATCGCCGAGGTCCATGAAACAGGCCAGCCGGTGTTGATCGGCACCCGCGATGTCGCGGAATCCGAAGAGCTGCACGAGAAATTGGTGAAGGCCGGCGTCCCGGCCGTCGTCCTCAACGCGAAGAATGACGCCGAGGAGGCGGCGATCATCGCCGAAGCCGGCAAGCTCGGCGCGGTCACGGTCTCGACGCAGATGGCCGGCCGGGGCACCGACATCCGACTGGGCGGATCCGACGTAGCCGACCACTCCGCCGAGAAGAAAAAAGTCGCCGAGTTGGGCGGCTTGCACGTGATCGGCACGGGTCGGCATCACACCGAGCGCCTGGACAACCAGTTGCGCGGGCGTGCCGGACGCCAGGGCGATCCGGGATCGTCGGTGTTCTTCTCGAGTGCCGAAGACGACGTCGTGACCGCCAACCTCGATCCGGGCAAGCTGCCCACCGAAACGGACGACGACGGTCGCATCCTCAGCCCGAAAGCGGCGGGACTGCTGGATCACGCCCAGCGGGTGGCCGAGGGCAAACTGCTTGACGTGCACGCCATGACGTGGCGGTACAACGAGCTGATCGCCCAGCAGCGGGCGATCATCGTGGAACGCCGTGACACGCTGTTGCGCACTCCCACTGCGCGGGAAGAGCTGGAGGAGCGGTCGCCGAAGCGCTACGAGGAGCTTTCTGAAGAGCTGAGCGAGGAGCAGCTGGAGCGGATCTGCCGGTTGATCATGCTGTACCACCTGGACCGCGGCTGGGCAGATCACCTCGCGTACCTGGCCGACATCCGGGAGAGCATCCACCTGCGCGCGCTGGGCCGGCAGAATCCGCTCGACGAGTTCCATCGGATGGCCGTCGACGCGTTCGCATCGCTGGCGGCCGACGCGATCGAGGCGGCGCAGCAGACGTTCGAGACGGCCAACGTCTTGGACGAGGAGCCGGGACTCGACTTGTCGAAGTTGGCGCGGCCGACGTCGACGTGGACGTACATGGTGCACGACAACCCGTTGGCCGACGACACTCTGTCGGCGCTGAGTCTGCCTGGGGTTTTCCGCTAAGGTTCGGCCATGGAGCCGCAGGGCCGGCGACATCCGGCGCCGAACCAGCCGCGCTTCAAGGAGCGCGACCGAGTGCTGACCGTGCCCAACGCGCTCAGTGTGCTGCGGCTGCTGCTCGTTCCGGTGTCCCTTTGGCTGCTGCTCGTCGAGCACGCCGACGCGTGGGCCACCGGGATTCTGATGGTCTCCGGCGCATCGGACTGGCTCGACGGCAAGATCGCCCGGCTGATGGGCCAGTCGTCACGGCTCGGCGAATTGCTCGATCCGGCAGTCGACCGCATCTACATGGTGGCGATCCCAATTGCGTTCGCGCTCAGGCACTTTGTGCCATGGTGGTTCGTCATCGTGCTGGTCGCCCGCGATGCGCTGCTGGCGGCGACGCTGCCGGCGCTGCGAAGCCGCGGCCTGAACGCGCTGCCGGTCACCTACATCGGCAAGGGCGCGACGTTCGGGCTGATGTCGGGTTTCCCGCTTATTCTGCTGGGTCAGTTCGACGGGTTGTGGAGCCGCGTCGTGCTCGCGATCGGGTGGGGCTTCACGATCTGGGGCTTCGCGATGTACCTGTGGAGCTTTGTGCTCTACATCGCGCAGTTCGTCATGGTCGTGCGGCGGATGCCGAAGGTGTCTCATGACTGACCGGGCACTTGGCGGGTACCACCCGCACGCTGGCCTGAATGCTCATGAAGCCGGCCAGCCGCAGTTCAATCCCGTGCCCTCGCTGCTGCGATCTCTGCTGTCCGAACACCTCGACCCGGGCTATGCCGCGGCGGCCGCTGAGCGCACCGCCGGCACGCCGCCCCGACCGCGCTCGGCAGCGTGGGCGTGGCAGGCTGCGGCGGCGCTGCTGATTGCGCTGGTGTTCGCAGCGGCCGTCGCGCAGGCGCGGTCGACGGCACCCGGCGTCAAGGAAACGCAGCAAGTGCTGGCCAACAGCGTCCGGTCCGCGGAAGCCGGCACGGACGCGTTGGCCGGGCAGCGTGGCCAGCTTTCCACCGAGGTGGACGACCTGCGTCGCAGCCGGCTCGAGGGCGATGCGCAGGGCCAGGAGTTGCTGCGCAGTCTCGACGAGCTCGGTTTTCCGGGTGCGTCCACCAAGGTGATCGGACCGGGACTGACGGTGACGCTCAGCGACCCCGGGGCCTCGCCCGATCTGTCCGACGTGTCCAAGGAGCGAATCCCCGGCAGCCGACAGGTGGTGCTCGACCGCGATCTGCAGCTGGTGGTGAACTCGCTGTGGGCAAGCGGCGCCGAGGCCATCGCGGTCGGCGGCGTGCGAATCGGCCCCAACGTCACGATCCGGCAGGCGGGCGGCGCGATTCTGGTTGACAACCAGCCGATCAGTAGCCCGTACGCGATCGTGGCGATCGGACCACCACACGGACTGCAGGAAAGCTTCGAGCGCAGCCCCGGCTTTGTGCGGATGCGGCTGCTGGAGGCGTCGTATGGCGTGGGAGCCACCGTCAGTGCCGGCGACGCGCTGACCGAGCCGGCGGGCAGCGCGCGAGAAGTCAAGTACGCCAGGCCGATTGGATGAACAAGGGGAGACGACATTGATCGGTATCGCCGCACTTGTCGCGGGCATCGTGCTGGGCCTGGTGTTTCATCCCAGCGTGCCGGAGGTGGTGCAGCCGTATCTGCCGATTGCCGTGGTGGCCGCACTGGACGCGGTATTCGGCGGCCTGCGGGCATACCTCGACCGCATCTTCGACTCCAAGGTGTTCGTCGTTTCCTTCGTGTTCAACGTGCTGGTCGCCGCGCTGATCGTCTACCTCGGCGACCAGCTAGGTGTCGGTACGCAATTGTCGACGGCGATCATCGTGGTGCTGGGCATCCGGATCTTCGGCAACGCCGCCGCGCTGCGGCGCAAGCTGTTCGGGGCATGACCGCATGAGCGAACACGACGCCGCGCACCACGGTCGTCACGAGCTGCCGGCCGACGCGACGCCACCTCGGATCGGCGACGTCCAGCCGCGCCGACGGCTCGGCACCCTGCGGCACCCAACCGTGTTCGGAGTGCTGGCCGTGGTGCTGTGCGTGGTGCTCGGCGCGGCGATCGCGACGCAGGTCCGGCAGACCGAGTCGGGCGACGCGCTGGAATCCGCCCGGCCGGCGGACCTGGTGGTGCTGCTGGATTCCCTTCAGCAGCGGGAGGCGGCGCTGAACAAGGAGATATCGGACTTACAGCGCACGCTGGCTGCGTTGAAGGCGTCGGGGAGCGACGACAAGGCAGCCATCGCCGATGCGCAGTCACGGCTCGCGGCACTGTCGATCCTGGTCGGCACCGCGGCAGCGACCGGACCGGGAGTGACGTTGACGATCGGCGATCCGGTGAGCGGTGTGTCGGCCGAAACGATGATCGATGTCATCAACGAGTTGCGGGCGGCCGGGGCAGAAGCGATGGAGATCCGTGGCTCGGGCGGACAGGGGGCACCGCCCGCCAGCGGGGGACCCGCGGTGCGCGTGGGCGTCGACACCTGGGTGGCCGGCAGTCCCGGCGCGCTGTCGGTCGACGGTCAGACTCTGAGCCCGCCGTATTCGATTGTGGCGATTGGCGATCCGCCAACATTGGCGGCCGCGGTCAACATCCCCGGAGGAGCCGTCGACAGCGTCGAACGGGTCGGGGGCACGATCACCGTGCAGCAGTCCGACCGCGTCGACGTCACCGCCTTGCGGCAACCGAAACCGCGCCAATACGCTCAGCCCGTCAAATGACCGCATGACCACGGCCCCACAGGCCGCGACAGGTAAGGAGCCCCGGTGACCGAAACCCCGTCCGACCTGCAGTACACCGCCAAACACGAGTGGGTGCGCCGCACGGGCTCCGACACCGTCCGGGTGGGAATCACCGACTTCGCGCAGTCCTCACTGGGCGACGTGGTGTTCGTCCAATTGCCCGAGGTCGGCTCAGACGTGACTGCAGGCGAAGCCTTTGGTGAAGTGGAATCGACCAAGTCCGTGTCCGACCTGTATGCGCCGGTGTCAGCGAAAGTCGTTGCGGTCAACGGCGATTTAGAGGGCAACCCGCAACTGGTCAACTCAGAACCGTATGGCGACGGTTGGCTGGTGGAACTGCAGGCCGATGCAGCTGCACTCGATGAGGGCATCGCCGCGCTGCTGGATGCTGACGGCTACCGCAACACGATCAGAGAGTGACGCGATTGCTAGGGTTCACCGACGGATTTTGCCTCGCGGCCGTGGCCGCGGGGTACGGTTTGAGGAGCAGGGCGCAGGTCGGCTCATGACGTCGCAGGACACCGCGGCCGACCCCGCCAGAGCAGCCAGGAGGAGCAGCGGGTGACCGACAAGGACTCAGGGGACCAGACGTCTGAAGAAGTCACCGTGGAAACGACCTCCGTTTTTCGCGCGGACTTCCTCAACGAACTGGACGCGCCGGCCCAGGCGGGTGCGGACACCGCAGTGTCGGGCGTCGAAGGCTTGCCGAGCGGGTCGGCGTTGCTCGTTGTCAAGCGCGGGCCCAACGCGGGCTCGCGGTTCCTGCTCGATCAGGCCGTGACGTCGGCGGGCCGACATCCTGACAGCGACATCTTCCTTGACGACGTCACCGTCAGCCGCCGGCATGCCGAGTTCAGGCTGGAGAACAACGAATTCCAGGTTGTCGACGTCGGCAGCCTCAACGGCACGTACGTCAACCGCGAGCCGGTGGACTCTGCCGCGCTGGCCAACGGCGACGAGGTGCAGATCGGCAAGTTCCGCCTGGTGTTCTTGACCGGACCCCGGGGCGACGACGGCGAGACCGGGTAGAGCCAGGCGGCGATGAGCGCTTGCGCGAAGAGCAGATAACCGATGAGCGCTTGCGCAGCGATGAGCCCCTTGGGCGAAGAACCTCAGAATCAGAGCAGATAACAGTGAGCGCGCCCGATACGCCCGCGCTGGCCGGCATGTCTATCGGAGCGGTGCTCGACCTCCTCCGGCCGGAATTCCCTGACATCACGATCTCCAAGATCCGGTTTCTGGAGGCCGAGGGCTTGGTCACGCCGCAGCGCAGCGCATCGGGATACCGCCGGTTCACGGCCTACGACTGTGCGCGGCTGCGCTACATCCTCACCGCCCAGCGCGACCACTACATGCCGCTGAAGGTGATCAAGGCCCATCTGGACGCGCAACCGGACGGCGAACTGCCGGAGTCGGCCGGATTCGCCTTCGCCGCACCGCGATTGGTGACCGTGGCAGGCCAGCCCCATGACTCGGCACCACTGACCAACAGCGTTGTGGAGCCGCCGCAGGTTCGCCTGAGCCGCGAAGACCTGCTCGAGCGTGCCGGCGTCGACGTGGCGTTGCTGACCGCGCTGACGAAAGCGGGTGTGGTGATCGCGGGCCGCGGGGGGCTGTTCGACGAGCACGACGTGGTGATCCTGCAGTGCGCCAAGGCGTTGGCCGACTTCGGTGTCGAGCCACGGCATCTGCGGGCGTTCCGGTCTGCGGCCGACCGGCAGTCCGATCTGATCGCACAGATCGCGGGCCCCGTGGGCAAGGGAGGTAAGACCGGTGCCCGCGACCGGGCCGACGACTTGGCGCGCGAAGTTGCTGCGCTGGCGATCACGTTGCACACGGCGTTGGTCAAGTCGGCTGTGCGCGACGTTCTCGACCGCTGAGGATTAGACTGGCGACGGAGTCTTGTTGGCTGGCTTCGTCAGGTCCGGAGGGCAGGCACATATGGGTGAGGTTCGTGTCGTCGGCATACGCGTTGAGCAGCCGCAGAACCAGCCGGTGCTGCTGCTGCGCGAGGCCAACGGCGATCGCTATCTGCCCATTTGGATCGGCCAGTCCGAGGCTGCGGCGATCGCGCTCGAGCAGCAGGGCGTCGAGCCGGCGCGGCCGCTGACCCACGACCTGATCCGAGATGTCATTGCCGCGCTTGGGCATTCGCTCAAGGAAGTGCGGATCGTGGATCTGCAGGAAGGCACGTTCTACGCCGACCTGATCTTCGACCGCAACATCAAAGTGTCCGCGCGGCCGTCGGACTCCGTGGCCATCGCGCTGCGGGTAGGCGTACCGATCTACGTGGAGGAGGCGGTGCTCGCCGAGGCTGGCCTGCTGATTCCCGACGAAAACGACGACGAGGCTTCGGGCGCTGTCCGCGAGGAGGAAGTCGAGAAGTTCAAAGAGTTCCTCGATAGCGTCTCACCCGACGATTTCAAGGCGACCTGAACGGGCAGCACCCACATCACGGATGCGTCTCAACTTGCCAGAGCCGCTCCGACACGCGGGGGAGGGTCACGTTGACCGGTCCTCGCAGCGGCCATAATTTGGTCGTAACGGCAGGCGCAGCGGCCCGCCCGGCGCGTATGCTCGAGCAACTCGAGCCGTTACGCGAACGATGGCCAGTCGATAGCCAACGCGACAGGCGGGAGGTAGCACGGTGGATGATCATCCACACCAGGAGCAGCTGGACCTGAACGCGAGCGACACCACCACCACGCGCCGCGAGGCGGCGCCGAACGAGCCGGTGCAGCCCGGCCTGTTCCCCGACGACTC
>DASWBF010000345.1:0-5359 GCA_036390735.1 Mycobacterium sp.
CTAGCTCGGCGGCTGGAACCGCTCGCCCTGCCGCGTCATACCCGCGGCTCTGCCTTTGGCCGCGATCACCAGCGCCATCTTGCGGCTGGCCTCGTCGAGCATCTCATCGCCGAGCATCGCCGCGCCGCGCACACCGCCGGCCGCCGACGTGTGCCACTCGTAGGCCTCCAGGATCAGCTCGGCGTGGTCGTACTCGTCTTGGCGCGGGCTGAAAATCTTGTTGCCGGCGGCGATCTGATCCGGGTGCAACACCCACTTGCCGTCATAGCCGAGCGCCGCCGAGCGGCCGGCCACCCGTCGGAACGCATCGACATCGCGCACCTTCAGATACGGCCCGTCGATCGCCGCGACGCCGTACGCGCGCGCTGCGATCAGAATCGACATCAGCACATGCTCCGACAGCGCAATCGCGGCCTGCGAGCGGGCCTGCGCCTTGGCGTCGACGGCGACGGCGTTCTTCGAGGTCGAGGAACACCTCGTCGGCGGGCAGACTCGATCATCTTGGCGCTGCTGGCCGGCACCGAAAGACACGTTCGGCGCGGCCGATACGCGGTCTCGGGCCGTTGATCCACGCCTAACTCTTACCCTTGGAGTCATGGCGGCGGTGAACAGGGTGTACGCGGCACGACTGGCGGGCATGGTCGTGCTGGGCCCCGACGGCGAATCGATCGGCCGCGTGCGCGACGTGGTGATCAGCATCAGCATCGTCCGCCAACAGCCGCGAGTTATCGGTCTTGTCGTCGAATTGCTCACCCGCCGAAGGATTTTCGTGCCGATCACCCGGGTGACCGCGATCGAGCCCAACGCGGTCACGTTGACGACCGCCAATGTGTCGCTCCGCGGCTTCGCGCAGCGACCCGGCGAGGTGCTGGTGTTGGGGCAGGTGATCGAGACCCGGGTGCGTGTCGACGATCCCGAACTCGAGCAACTGGCCGGAATGGACGTCGTGGTCGTGGATCTGGGCGTCGAGCAGACCCGGACCCGCGAGTGGGTGGTGACCAGGGTGGCGGTCCGAAGCCTGCGCCGGCTGGGCCGCCGCAGCAACATCTACATCGTCGACTGGCAGAACGTGCAAGGCCTGACCCCGTCGGCGCTGGCGTTGCCCGGGCAAGGCGTCGCCCAGCTGCTGCACCAGTTCGAGGAACAGCGCCCGATCGAGGTGGCCGAGGCGATCCGCGAGCTGCCCACCAAGCGGCGCGTCGAGGTGATCAACGCGCTCGACGACGAACGCCTGGCCGACGTGCTGCAGGAACTGCCCGAGGACGAGCAGAGTGCGCTGTTGATGCAGCTGGACACCGAGCGCGCCGCCGACGTGCTCGAGGCGATGGAGCCCGACGACGCCACCGACCTGCTCCAGGTGATCAACCCGGCGGACCGCGAGTTGCTGCTGCGCCGGATGGACCCAGAGGATTCCGAGCCGGTGCGCCGGCTGCTGAGCCACTCTCCGGACACCGCAGGCGGGTTGATGACGTCGGAGCCCGTGGTCCTGGCGCCCGACACCACCGTCGCCGAGGCGCTGGCCCGGGTGCGCGACCCGGATCTGACGCCCGCCCTCGCGTCGCTGGTGTTCGTCGTGCGCCCGCCGACCGCCACCCCCACCGGCCGCTACCTGGGCTGCGTGCACCTGCAGCGGCTGCTGCGTGACCCGCCGGCGGCGCTGGTCAGCGGCATGGTCGACACCGACCTGCCCAGTCTGACGCCGGAATCGTCCCTGGCCGCCGTGACCCGATACTTCGCTGCCTACAATCTGGTCTGCGGCCCGGTGGTGGACGAGCAGAATCATCTCCTTGGCGCGGTCACCGTCGACGACGTGCTCGACCACCTGCTGCCCGATGACTGGCGCGTGCACTTCGAAGAAGCCGAACTTTCGTCCAGTGCTGAAGGGGTGACATGAGCGAGTCGCGTCAGCGGCTGGACACGCCTCGCACCTCACGCCGCCTGTCGTTCAACGTCGACCCCGAGGCGGTCGGGCAGTTCAGCGAGTCGATCGCGCGGTTCCTGGGCACCGGGCGCTACCTGCTGTGGCAGACCATCCTCGTCATCGTCTGGATCGCACTGAACCTGTTCGCGGTCACGCTGCGCTGGGACCCGTACCCGTTCATCCTGCTCAACCTCGCGTTCTCGACGCAGGCCGCCTACGCGGCGCCGCTGATCCTCCTCGCGCAGAACCGGCAGGAGAACCGCGACCGGGTGAGCCTGGAAGAAGACCGGCGGCGCGCCGCCCAGACCAAAGCCGACACCGAGTACCTGGCCCGGGAGCTGGCCGCGCTGCGGCTCGCGATCGGCGAAGTGGCGACCCGCGACTACTTGCGCCGCGAGCTCGACGAACTGAGAGAGATCATCGAAGGGTCGCTGCCGGCGTCGTCGCAGAGCGACGCCCCACCCAAGGGCGACCTTGCTGACCGGCGGGCCAAGCGCGTCACCTAGACGTCAAGTACCTGGTGCCAAAGATTTCACAGTGACCAATGTGCATCCATTCCGTTTGCGAATAGGTATGGTGATTCAGTTCACAAGGCTAGTGAGTGCCGGCTCGCTCGCGGCGCGGGCTTCCGACGACGTCAGGACGGTGTGAGTGCACATTGGGGGAGGCTCGGCCCGCGGCGCCCTTGAGTGGGCGCGTCAACGGGTTTCCCGGGTCGCTCATACGCCCGTGACGGCCCTCGTTCTCGTGGTCGCCCCGGTGGTATTCGCGGGCGCGGCGGCAGGCGCGCCTCGCCCGGCGCCGGTGGTTCACCCGCCCACCCAAGACGCCAACGTGATGCCGCTCGCCGCGGTGGCACCCAACCCTGGCGACATCTCCGGTCCCTCCGTCATTCAAGTCAGCCGCCCGCCGTCGAGCTTTCATGTGGCCGCGGCGTCGCTCTCGGCGCCCCCGCCCGCGGTGGTGGTCAATTCGCCTGGGGCGCTGCGCATTCCATCGATGGCGCTGTCGGCCTACCGCAACGCCGAGCGGATGATGTCGCTGGCCCAGCCGGGATGTGGCGTCAGCTGGAACCTGCTGGCCGGTATCGGCCGCATCGAGTCGTTGCACGCCAACAACGGCGCCACCGACGCCCGCGGTACCGCCGTGCGGCCCATCTACGGGCCCACGCTCGACGGGTCGCTGCCGGGCAACGAGGTCATCCTCCAGAGCATGGCACCCAACGGCCGGCCGACGTACGCCCGCGCAATGGGCCCGATGCAGTTCCTGCCTGGCACGTGGGCCCGCTACGCCTCCGACGGCGACGGCGACGGCAAGGCCGACCCGCAGAACCTGTTCGACTCGGCACTGGCGGCCAGCCGCTACCTGTGCAGCGGCGGGCTGAACCTGCGTGACCAATCGCAGGTGCTCAGCGCGATCCTGCGGTACAACAACTCGATGCCCTACGCGCGCAACGTGCTCGGCTGGGCGGCGGCCTACACCACCGGCGTCATCCCGGTGGATCTGCCGGCCATCACCGGGCCGATCCCGCCCATGGGCGATGCGCACCTGGAAACTGGCCCCGAAGGCCTCGGCCCCGGTCTGCCGATCAATGTGCTCGGGCTGCCGATGACCGACCCGATGACGCAGATGCAACTCGTCAATTTCGGGTCCACCGATGTCGCCAACCAGATGCCGGGGTTCTTCCCGCCGGGCATGGATCCGAATCAGTCTGCGGCTGCGTCGCCGGGCTGCCCGACCCTCGTCTGCTTCGGGGCCAGCGCCATGCCGTCGGTGACGCCGCCGAGCGCTACGCCGTTCGGGCCTCCGCTGCCCGGGATGGGCCCGACCAACCAGTGGCCGGGGGTTATGCCCGGTCCTGCCCAAGCCGCGCCGCTCCCGGGTCCGATGCCGGCGTTGCCGGCTCCCGCGCCGCCGGCAATGCCGCAGCCCATGCTGCCCTGGCTCCCACCGCCGCCGGCGCCCGTCGAACCCACGCCGGCACCCGCGCCTGTGCTCCCACCGCCGAGCGGGCCGCTGCCCGGCCCCGCCGCCTGAGCAGCGGCCCGATCCTGCGGTGATGAGCCGCTTGGGCGAAGAACATTAGGCACGGGGCCGGATCGTACACTCGACGGTGATGCCCGAAAACCAGAACGACCTTGTGACAGCCGTGCGTTCAGCTCTGGCCAAGGTGATCGACCCCGAGTTGCGCCGGCCGATCACCGAATTGGGCATGGTCAAGAACGTCACGATCGAGCCCGACCACGGCGTGCACGTCGAGATCTTCTTGACGACGTCGGCGTGCCCGAAGAAGACCGAGATCACCGACCGGGTCACCCGCGCCGTCGCCGACGTGCCGGGCAGCGGCGCCGTCAAAGTCAGCCTCGACGTGATGAGTGACGAACAGCGCACCGAGCTGCGCAAAATGCTGCGCGGCGACGAACGCGAACCGGTGATCCCGTTCGCGCAGCCGGGTTCCCTAACCCGGGTCTACGCGGTCGCGTCGGGCAAGGGCGGGGTTGGCAAGTCGAGCGTCACGGTGAACCTGGCCGCCGCGATGGCCGCACGCGGGCTGTCCGTCGGGCTGCTCGACGCCGACATCTACGGCCACTCGATCCCCAGGATGATGGGCACGACGGATCGGCCCACTCAGGTCGAGTCGATGATCCTGCCGCCGATCGCCCATGACGTGAAGGTGATCTCGATCGCGCAGTTCACCCAGGGCAACACCCCCGTGGTGTGGCGCGGCCCGATGCTGCACCGCGCGCTGCAGCAGTTTTTGGCCGACGTGTACTGGGGCGATCTGGACGTCTTGCTGCTGGACCTGCCGCCCGGCACTGGCGACGTCGCGATCTCGGTGGCTCAGCTGATTCCCACCGCGGAGATCTTGGTGGTGACGACGCCGCAGATGGCGGCCGCCGAGGTCGCCGAACGCGCCGGTGCCATTGCGCTGCAGACCCGGCAGCGGATCGTCGGGGTGGTGGAGAACATGTCCGGGCTGCTGATGCCCGACGGGTCGACGATGCAGCTGTTCGGCGAGGGCGGCGGACGCCAGGTCGCCGAGCGACTGTCCCGCGCCATCGGCGCCGACATACCGCTGCTGGGCCAGATCCCGCTGGACCCCGCGCAGGTGACCGCCGGCGATTCCGGGGTTCCGCTGGTCCTGTCCGCACCGGATTCTCCGGCGGGCAAGGAACTGCGAAAGGTCGCCGACACGTTGGCGGCGCGCCGTCGCGGGTTGGCCGGGATGCCGCTGGGCATCGACACCGCGCGCCGCTGAACCGTCTCCGCAGCGTCGCCCTACGTCGCGTCGGCGTCGAATGGGGTTACGCCGCTTGCTGTCTCGGGCTTAGTCACGGGCGTGTCCGGGGGCAGGTCGACGGGCTTGTCGAACTTGCCCGTGAGGATCGAGTCGTCGCCGTCCAGCAGATGCTTGGTCAATGCCGCGCGCGGCGACAT
>DASWBF010000346.1:0-4679 GCA_036390735.1 Mycobacterium sp.
ATCCCAGCTCTTCGAACACCAAGCCGGCAAAAACGCCGTCACCACCCGGGCTTTTTCAGCGCGCTCCTAGCTATTAGCTAGGACCGACTTGGCGGCGGGCGCCTGACCGAGCAGCCGCTCCCCGCTGCTTGCGAGGGCGGCTGCTTCCTGCCGGGTGTGTACGCCCGCCAACGAAACAGCGGATACACCGATGGCGGGCTGCATCCTTTGGCGCGAGCGGTAGCGGAAGCCACCGAAAGCAACGGAATGCTGAGGGCCGCCGTGGCGGCCCCCAAAGTGTTACGGGATGGCCACCCCACTGATGACCACCGGCTGGTGTTTCGTGTAGTCCAGCTCGTCGGACTGGGTGACGCTAGACGGGGTGAGTACGTCCACGGCCTTCGGCACCGTGGCCGGATCGACGGTGCAATGTGGGTCGGAGCTGGCCGTGGCACACACGCCGAGCTGGAAGGGCTGCGGAGTGGACTGGAAACCGCGTGCCTGATCCGGGCTAAACCCGTCTTGGCCGGTCAGCACCACCGTGAAGATCCAGCCAGACGCCGGTGTGCCGCCGAGTGCTGCCTTGTCCACGGAGAACGTGATGTACCGCGAGATCTGGTTGGCGCTGATGGTGATGGTGCCCACCGTGTTCGTATTGGTTGAATCGACGAAGCGCTGGCCGAAGCCCTGTACTTCGAGTAGCCGACTCCATGCGCTTCCCGGCGCGATCGCGTAATTGCGTTGCGGGAAGGACGCCGCTGTCGACGTCGGCGACGCACCCGGCTCGTGCACGTAGACGTCGACGAGTTGCGCGCCGAGCGGGCTGCCGAAGGTCGGCGTCAGGTCGCGGGTCTGGACTCGGAAGGTCACGGTAGTGCCGGTGTCGTAGACCTGGAAATCGGTCAGGTCGAACGCGCCGGCGTGGAAGTCCGAGGACGTCGGATAGGCGTAATTGCCGGGTCCGTTGTCGTCGCCGGTGGGGTCCGTGGCGTCAAAGAGCAGCGTGCCTTGGACGACGTCGTTGACGACCGTCCGAACGGCCTGGGCCGTACCGCCGTTGGGCGCCGTGCTGGTGACCACAAGGACGTTGTTGCCGATCAGCGGCGCGATGTCGAAGCTGAATGACCCATCGGCAGCAGCGGTGCCACTGGCGTGCGTGGTCGTCCCCGTGCCTACGTCCGCTACATCGATGGTCGCGCCGGGCACGGCCGTTCCCGCGACATGAATCGGGTTGGTGGCCGCCGTCTGGTCAGGCGGCGAGGTCACGGTGAGCGTGGTCGCCAGCTGGGTGTGGGTGATATAGCGGTCGACGGTCTGGGCAGGCTGCTCGAGCAGGCGCCCCGCGGTGAGATCGGCCGTCAGCCGGACCTGCGAGCCGGCACCCCAGGTCAAAGGTGCAGCGGAGCCGTCGGGCTTGCCGTTGACGAAGCCGATCGACGCAATCGTCGGGTCAGTGCCGAAGGGCGACGCGGCAACGTTAGGCGCGTCCCACACCTGCTCGGGTACCAAGCCGACCCCGGAGGACATAGCGCCCATCGCCGCGAGCAGCTGGCCTGCCGATGTCGCCTGCCCGGTGGCCAGGTCATGCTCGCCGCGCTCGGCAGAGAGCACTGGCCAGGGGTGCCCGGTGCCCATGTTCGACGGCGCCCAGGGCCGACCTTCGAGCGGGCACGTGTGGTCCGGCAGGATATGGCAGTCGCCATACCCGTCGCCGTTGTAGCGCAACCACCCCGAGCCGCTCGCCGATTGCTTCTCGATGGTCTTGTCCACCACCGTCAGCGAGTTCAGAACGTCCGGGTCGGTGGCCGACAGCTCGCCGAGGCGAACCAGCTCGAGGAATCCGGCATCGATGACCGCGCGCTGGTCGAGCGTCGGGCCGCCATTGCCGACGTTGTAGCTGATCGCCGCATTCGGATCACCGGTCTTGGAAAGCCGGATGAAGTACGGCTGACTCGACAAAGGGCCGTTCGTCGTGACGGCCCAGCCCTTGATGGATCGCTGGTACTGGTCCGCGGTCGCGAGCCAGATCCGGGCGTCGGCAGGAGAAGCGTGCTGCCGGGCGATCGTTGCGGCTGCGACCAGCCCGGCGATCTCGGCCGCGATTGTTGACGGCGAGTATCCGCTCTGCTCCTCCCAACGCTCGGGCCCGAACGACGGCCCGTGCGCGATCAAATAGTTCGCCGCCGCCTGTACGTGCGGCCACAGTCCGGCGTCGCCGGCCAGGCCGGACTGCAACACCATCAGGATCGGATAGGCAACCTCATCCAGTTGGGTGTTGAAGGAATCCGGCGCAAGCTTGCCGTTGACCAACGAGTTGCGTGGCAACGACCCGTCGGGGAGCTGCTGCTTCTCGAGCAGGAACCTCGTGGCGGCGCGGGCGGTGGCCAGATCGCCGTCCGTCAACAGCCCCGTCCATGCCTCATAGAGGTCCCGGGAGAAGACTTCCCGGTAGGAGCCGAAGTAGGTGTTGGCCGGGTCGCCGGCGGAGACCGCCTGCCCCCACGGCGAGGCGATCGAGGCCACGATTGCCCCTGGGAATGTCTTGTCCTCGCTCGCTTTGACTACGTTGGCGGACACGTAGTACTCATTCACTGCGGCCGCCTGCTGGGCCGGCGTGAGGCCGGGGAGACTTCCAGATGGGGTATTGAGCGCGTCGTCGTATGAAAGCCACCCCGACCGGTATTGGCCGCGCAGCGACCCGAAGGGCCGGCCGACCGTGGCGCTGGCGGTGGCGACGGCGTGGGCCTGCGTGGTGCCGAAACCGAGGGCGAGCATCGCGTCGCCGTGCTTGTCGAAGCGCACCTGCGCCGTCTGCTCCACATTGCCGCCGAGAGCGGAATCGGTCGGCGTCAGGATATGCGCGGAGTCGAGCTGGGCGAGTCCATCCGACGGGGTGCCGACGAAGCCGCTGCTCACTACGCCGAACGGTTGGTCGGCCCGCAGGGCCAGGAAGCTCGGCACGGCATAATCGCGATTGGCGGCGTTTGTCTTGGTGTTCGTGTCGTAGGAGACCGGCACCGGCGAACCAGTTGTGGTGTCGATGACCGCGTTGTCGGCACCGCCGTTGCCGCTGCCGCCGCCACCGTTGCCGCCGACTGTCGCGTCCAGCCGGACATAGACCCGGTAGCTGGCCGCGGCCGACGTCAGGGGCGTGTAGCTGGTCTGGACAACAACGCTCGGACGCGCCGGATCGGTGAGGTACGTTGTGGTAAGCCGGTAGGCACCGGTCTTAGCCGTGGACGTGACTGTGCAGACCATTCCGGTCGAATCAGCGGAGACGGTGTAGGTCGTGTCGCGCGTCTGCAGGTCAGTGAACGAGGAGCCGTCGGTGACGAGGTACTGCATCGTCTCGACGTTCGTCGTGTCGATCGTCGGGGCATAGACATCTGACAGCACGCCGTCGGCGACCGTGTACCAGATCTTCGACGTCGTGTTGCGGGCCGTGCCCAGACAGTCCTTTCGGGCGAGGTCGAAGTGGCTTAAGGCGCCTGGGCCCCCAGTGGCGGGCCCGGGGGCGGCGACAGCGGCCGGAACAGCGACCGCGAGCGAGCCGGCGACAACCGCGCCGACCGCCAGAACGGCGAACCAGGATCGTGCGCGCATGGCTCTCCTTGTTAAGCCTTGTTAAGCCCGATGCCACTGTCTGCCGGCCACTCAGCCAACCGCATCAGCCGGGTGGGGTCAAGGGATTGTCGCTGCCCCTTTGTGCGTGCGCCTCCAAATGACCTGGTGACCCTGGCACGTGGGTCGGCGACCACCCATATCAGAGCCGCGGTGTGCAGCGGCGTGTCGATGCAGGTTTTCAGACCTCGGCGTCGGTGGGCGGGGTGGCACGTCCCGGCAGCGGCGTCCTGACCGGCACCAGCCCGAGATACTCGCCGAGATCGCCGAGCTTGATCTGACGTAGCTCCTCGTCGATGGTGACCGACCCGCGCCCTCTTGACACAACTGGACGTTCTGTGCCCGTCAACCGCGGCGCCTCGTCTCCAACGCGAGGTGCATACTCGGCAGGGCGGTCGCCGTCCTGACTGGCCGCTCGATCCGTTACCGAGCGTGCAACTGATCTGCGCTGTCCTTTCTGGCGCCGCCGGTGACACGCCGGGACGGGCGACGGTCACGCGGTACAGGCCACCGTCCACCCTGCCATCCACCCGGCTGAGCGCGTCGCGGGTCCTCAGAAGCTTGCTGCCAGAGCATCAGATCATCGCACCGGGACGCGCGGACGTACCGGCGGCCATAATGCCGCGTTCAGCGAACAGCTGTTCGCCGATGGTGATGATCTGGCCATTGCCAGTCACGTCATCCTGCCGGGGCAGGTACTGGGCGGCGGACCCGCGGATGGTCTCCTGGCGGGTGGTGCCCGGTGAACATCGGCGACCCGGCCCTGAAGCAGCCGGCCCTGCTACGCGGCAGTGATCTCAAGGTGCTGCGAGCGTCCGGCCGGACTGCGGACGCGTTCCCGGACCGGAAAGGCTAGCACGTAGCGGCCGACACGCCAGGTCTCCAGCTCATCGCCATGATCACCGCGACAGAGCTGTGGCGAGGGGCACTTGAGGGGCACTTTCCGGCCCGGATTATCCCCGGTTAAATTGGCGAAAAACACGTATAACCTGCGAGCCCCGTTACGGAATCGAACCGTAGACCTTCTCCTTACCATGGACGCTCATCCCGTCTGGAAGGGTCGCGCTGGGTCGCGTCAG
>DASWBF010000347.1:0-2646 GCA_036390735.1 Mycobacterium sp.
AGCGTTTGCGGCGCTTGCGCACCATCGTCAGGAACGTGACCAGCGCCGCGCGCTCGTCCGGACGGTCGTGCGCCCAAAGCGGATGGAAGGTGCCGTCGCGCTCCAGCACCCCGAACAGGTACTCCAATCCCCAGTCGACGCCGTTCGCGGTCCACAGCGGGTCGCCCTCGAAATCGAAGAACAGGTCACCGTCGTCCTTGTCGGGCAGCGCACCGAGCGGGTCGGCGTCGATCACTTCGAACTCGGCGCCGCCGGAGTGCTGTTGGCGTACCTGCATCCGGGCCTGCGCGGTGAGCGTGGCCAGCGTGCTCGGCGCCATGTCCGCCACCGGCCCGGTGTGTTCGGCGAGCTGCGTCATCGTGCCGATACCGGCGTCCAACAGTTTGGCGCGCTGGCTGGCCCGCAGGCCGGCCACCAGGAGCAGGTCGTCGGACGCGCAAACCTGCGGCTCGCACACCACACATCGCATGCACGCGCGCACGTCCTCGTCTGCCCACTTCACTGGCCGCCCGGACGCGAGGTGCCGGTCGAGTAGTTCCTGCAGCGCCGCTCGCTGACGCCGATATACCTCGACGATCTCGTCGACGGGGTACTCGACCGTCGACCCGTCGCCGAGAATCAACGCGGCGGACGGCGTCACCCGAATGCCCATGGCCCGCAGCGCCTCGGCGTAGCCGGCGATCTGCAGCAGCGCCTCGATCTTGGCGTGCCGGGCCAGCTTGGTGTCGCGCACCTGGTAGGCGCCGCCGTCGTCGCGGACGAGGAAGTCCGCGAAACCGACGAACCGGTCGTCGATCACAGCGGCCTGACACACCACCGCGGGTTCGCGCGCCAACGCCTCGACCGTGGCGCGGGCGGCCGCACGAAACGACGCATCCGTGTAGGCGGGCCGGCCGATCCGGACCACGTCGTCGCCGTGGCGCGCGACGAACTGCTCGAGGACACGGCGCTCATGCGCGTCCCCCAACTCGACCGTGCGCCTCAGCAGTTCGTCGTCGTCGAGCTCGGGCGCCGGTCCGCGGCCCAGCTTGTGGTCGAACTCGCGCAGCAGCGCATACGGGCACCTGGCGGCGGCCGCAAGGTCCGAGGCGCTATAGAAGACGCGGTTGTTGTCGACGAACACGGTGTCACTGTATGGCAGGCCTCTGACATGGTTCTTCGCGCAAGCGGCTCATCACCGACAGGTTCCGGTGCTCAGGCGTTCGCGACGAGTTCGACGTTGTTGCCGTTCCACCTGTATCGAACGACGCTGTCCAGCCCGAGTCCGTTGGAGAACTTCAGTGCCACGGTATCGCCGGTACTCGTGGACGAGTCGACGCCGTTGAACCCGAACGTGTCGGGCACCCCGGTGGGAATGAACTTGCCTTGATGGAACATCAGCGCGCGGGTATTCGGATTGTCGCCGTTGGTGTTGGCCCTGACGATCACCACCGATAGCTGCGCGCACTCGTTGTAGTTCCCGGCGACGGGCTCGGGGTTCCAGCCTTGGCCGCTGCGGGGATCGGGCGGCAGGCTCGCGACCGCCCTGGCGATCTCCGGCGCGCCCAGGTTGGTTGCGCACGGGTCGTACGCCACCGGGGCCGGAGCGGTAGGCGCAGGCGTCGGCGGGGGAGTCGACGGAGGTGCCGCCTGGGCTGGCGGCGTCGGCGCGACGGTGGTGGTCCGTTCCGGCGTCTTGGCGACGGTCGAGTCGCTGGCGCCGCATCCCGCCATGGTCGCCGCGGTGACGGCGGCCACGACCAACATCCCTAGCCGCCTCACAGTTGGGCACGGTACCGCCGGCCGCTGCGATTTCACCGCAGGCAGGGCCGACGATGCGCGGACACTAAAGCGTGTCGAACAAAATCTGTTGAGTGTTCGGCACCGCCCTTCTCGGGCGTCTTCGGTTCAGGCCGCGGGTGGGCTGTGAACGTCGGTTCCCGCGTCTTTCGGGCTAGTTTCACCGGCACACGTGGGGTGCTGGTCAGCGCCGTCCCGTCGGCGGGCGTTGGTGGCCCGGCCCCGTTGCTTGGGGGTCCGGGGGTCGAGGTGGTGCTGTTGCCCCCAGCGGGCGAGGTTCACCGCGGCGTTGCAGTCGCGGTCGGCGGAATATCCGCAACCACAAGTGAACACCCGATCGGCCAGCTTCAGACCGGTGTGGACGGCCCGCAGGCCGAACACCGCCTGCTGGATGGGTACCAGCGGTCGGCGACCAGGATGGTGCCGCCGCGCCAAGCCTGTTTGTAGCCCAGGAGGCGGGCGAACTGGGCCCAGCCGGCATCGGAGATGGCGCGGGCCAGGCGAGGGTTGGCCAGCATCCCGGACACGTTCAGGTTTTCGATGACGAGCCGGTCGTGGGTCTTGACCAGCGCGCCCGACACCTGGTGCAGGAAATGGCGGCGCACATTGGCGACATGATGGTGATGGAGCCCCAGCTTGGCGGCGGCGTCACGGCGGTTACCGGATCCTTTCTGCTTGCGCGCCAACGATTTCGCCAGCCGCTGCTGGCGTTTCATCCCGGCGGCCAGCGCTTTGGGCGCATCGGTAACCCGAGCGACTTCGCGGCCGTCGGCGTCGGCGGCGGTTATCTTCCACGCGTTGAACCCGTTGATCAGATCAAACCCCGACCACGGCACGTCGATACCTGGATCGGTTTTGCGTTGGGTG
>DASWBF010000348.1:0-11873 GCA_036390735.1 Mycobacterium sp.
GAGGCCCACTCCCCCGCCTCCGGCGCCGGACCGAACAGTCCGCGTGCATCGCCAAGTGCCTGGCCAACCTCGGCCACCAGCGCATCCAGCGACATGGCACGCAGTATCACCCACCACCCACGAAACCGGCCACCACCACCAACAACAACTCGGAGGGCACTGTCAACTTGAGGTCGTGTGGACGTTCTGCTAACCACATAAGCCTCATACGTCACACGCGACCTGGTGAATCGCGGAGGCGAACCGGCGAAAATCGCCCTCGGAATTGCTCAAGTTGACAGTGCCGTGGCTGACGAGTTCATCGACCTGGATGGTCTGTTCGACGAGTTGACCCGGATACGGACGTAGGCAGCGCTGTGGATGACTATCTCTTTTGGCGGTGTTCGACGAGCACTCCAATCGGCCGCTGTATCTGGGCCGCACCCGCATCGCCTCCGCGGATCAGCGCATCGTGCTCTACGCGCGCGACGGCGGCTGCACCGCCCCAGGATGCGACAAACCCGGCTATGAGTGCGAAGTCATGCACCTGCGCGCCCATGCCCGCGACGGGCTCACCGAACCCGACAACCTGGCCTTCGGGTGCCACACCGACCACAAACTGCACGACGAAGGCTGGACCACCCGGCTCAACGACGACGGCGTCGTCGAATGGGTGCCCCCGCCGCACCTGAACCTCAAACCCGGCATCAACAACTTCTTCCACCCCCAGCGCTACCTACCCGAAGACGACGAAGACGACCCGTAGCGCCGTAGAACCGAGCTCGACATTCAAGCGACTCAGCGGCGGTGAGTTGCCCGAGTTCCGCGCGCCGATGGAACTTTCGTGCGCTGACCGAGCGCATTAAATGAGTGCCGGGCACTGTACGTTCGCGCACCAGGCTGAGTCCTAGGTTGGCCGGGGTGCATCTACTGCATTGCGGGTGAGGTAGTCGAACATCGCGCGAATCTCGTCGGCCGTCGGAAGTGTTACTACGGGATCGTTTCGGCCCGGCTCAAGTTTGTCGAGTACGGCCCTGACGTCCTGGGCGGTTTTGATCGGCTTGGTGTCTGGATCGTCTGGTGTGTTCGGCGGTGGTTCCTGAGGGAAGGTGCGGTTGTCGACGGCCTGGATTGACGGTTTCTCTTTCCGCGGTACGACCGGGTTCGGAGCGAATTGGATGCCGCTCAAAGAGGCTGTCGCACTTGTGATTCACTCGCGACCTGTTCCTCGACCGCAGCCAGGACCGCCGCTCGGCTGCGAATGGTCGCGGCTAGTCCTTCGGCCTGCGCTCGGCGCGCCGCCTGCAATGCGGGCGGCCCACCGGTGTGTCTGCTTGTGACCGAAAGATCCTCGCCGACCGTGAACCCCGCCGCTTGCGCCTCGCGTACCGCTGCGATAACCACTTGTCTGGCTGCTTGAATGTCGCTTGCCCCCGACCGCGCGACGCTTGCGGCGTCATGCAATGCGTCGACCGCTCCCAGCACCGTGAGCCGGTCGCTACCGACCCGCAGCACCGCCGCATCGGCGGCGTCGCCTTCCCACGCAGTCCCGCCGGGAAACGGGGCTTGCCGATATACCGTCGTGAATGCGTCCTCCCACGTCTCAGCGGTCGTTGTCCAAGAAGCTGCGGCTGCGCCCAGATGTGCGGTGTCCCACGCATTGATCTGCGACAGCCCCGGTAGCAGCGCGGTCGCAGCCACCTATACCTTCGTCGCTATCGCGGACACGGCAGACGCTGAACCCGCCTCGGTCAAGGCGTATTCATGAGCAGCGATGGTGACGTCGGCGGCCGTTGATTGCATGCGCGCCATGAACTCGTTTCCGGCGGCGGTGATGTCGTCATGCGCGGCGAGTACGGCTGCGGCGCTTGCCTGAAATGAGGGGCCGACAGGCGGCGGCCCGACCACAGTGCTAACCACATCGGCTCGCTGCTCACAATTGGCGGCCAACACCGACAGCCCGTCGACATCGGCCTGAATCGACCCCACAAATCGACCCTAAGCCCGCCTGAGCACCCGCCTTCGCGCGAATTTGTCGCCGAAACTGCGACGCGGTCAGAGGGCGGGTGCCGTCGACCCCGCCAGCGGCATCGGCGGCATCCCGAGCTTGCGGTGATCCCAGGAGCGAACACGCTTAACCGCCAACCGAATTGCGATCCGCTTGTTCATCATCATGTCCACCGCCGGCTTGACCTCGTCGGTATACGGGCCCGTGTAGCGTTCCCACACGCTGACGCCGACGCGGAAGATCGCGTCCGGATCGTCGACGATTTCGGCGGTGCCCTCGAACGACACCCCGCGCAGCGTGTCGTAGGTGTCGCCGTCCTCCAGCAGGAACGTGATGCGCGGGTCGCGGCGAAGATTGACAGCCTTCTGCGACTTGGCTTTCGTCTCGAACCAGACTTCGCCGTCCACGACGGCGTACCACATCGCGGTCAGATGCGGCTGCCCGTCTGGTCCGATCGTGGCCAAAGTTCCGTTGCGGCTCGACGCGACGAACCCGTCGATCTCGTCGTCCGACATCACGATCTGCCCCCGTTGATTCGTGCTCATGGCCGTAGTCTCTCAGGCCATCAGAGCCTGCGTGTCAGTGCCTCCGAGGCCGCCAGCAGATCCGCCGCCCAGCGCGCACCGGGCCGACGACCCATCCGGTCGATCGGCCCCGACACGGATACGGCGGCAATCACATCCCCGCGCCCGTCGCGCACCGGCGCCGAGACGCTCGCCACGCCTGGCTCGCGTTCCGCGGCGCTCTGCGCCCACCCGCGACGGCGTACCTCGGCCAGCGTCCGCTCGGTGAACTTCGCGGCGGGCAGGACGGCCTGCTGGGTGGCCGCATCGCTGAACGCCAGCAACACCTTGGCCCCCGAGCCCGCCGTCATCGGTAGCCGCGTGCCCACCGGCACCGTGTCACGAAGGCCCGCAGGCGGTTCCATCGCGGCGACGCACACCCGCCACGTGCCCTCCCGGCGGTACAGCTGCACGCTCTCACCAGTGATCTCGCGCAGCCTCGGCAGCACCGCCGTCCCGGCGGCCAGCAGCGGGTCGTGCACCTGCCCCGCCAACTCGCTCACCGCGGGTCCCAGCCGCCACCGGCCCTGCCCGTCGCGGGCCAGCAGCCGATGCTTCTCGAGTCCGGCGGCCAGCCGGTGGGCGGTCGCGCGGGGCAGGCCCGTCCGCTCGCACAACTCAGCCAGCCCGCACGGGGACTCGGCCACCGTGCGCAGGAGACCCACCGCTTTGTCGAGCACGCCGATGCCGCTATCCTGTCTCATATCGAGATACTAACTTCCCAGATTGTGAGACACCAGTGATAGCCACCCCGCGCACCATGGCGGAAAAGGTATGGGACTCGCATGTGGTCGCCCGCGGCGCGGGCGCCGGGGCGTCGCGCGAACCCGATCTGATCTACATCGACATGCACTTCATCCACGAGGTCACCAGTCCGCAGGCGTTCGACGGACTACGCCTTGCCAGGCGCACGGTTCGACGGCCGGACCTGACGATCGCGACCGAGGACCACAACGTGCCGACGGTCGACATCGACAAGCCGATCGCCGACCCGATTTCACGCACCCAGGTCGAGACGTTGCGCCACAACTGCGCCGAATTCGGTATCCGCCTGCATCCGATGGGCGACGTCGAGCAGGGCATCGTCCACGTCATCGGACCGCAACTGGGTCTGACGCAGCCCGGCATGACCATCGTCTGCGGCGACAGTCACACATCCACGCACGGTGCATTCGGCGCGCTGGCGATGGGTATCGGCACATCGGAAGTCGAGCATGTCCTGGCCACCCAAACGTTGCCGTTGCGGCCGTTCAAGACGATGGCGGTGAACGTGGACGGCGAACTGCCGCCGGGTGTCACGGCCAAGGACATCATCTTGGCGGTGATCGCGAAAATCGGAACCGGCGGCGGTCAGGGTTACGTCATCGAATACCGCGGCAGCACCATCGAATCACTGTCGATGGAAGGCCGGATGACGATCTGCAACATGAGCATCGAGGCGGGCGCCCGTGCGGGCATGGTGGCGCCGGACGAGACGACCTACGAATATCTGCGCGGCCGTCCGCACGCGCCGTCGGGGGCGCAGTGGGAGATTGCGGTCGCCGAATGGGATCGGCTGCGCACCGACGACGGCGCGGAATTCGACACCGAGGTGTACGTCGACGCCGCGACGTTGAGTCCGTTCGTCACCTGGGGAACCAATCCCGGACAGGGTGTGCCGCTTTCCGAGGCAGTGCCCGATCCCGAACTGATGACCGACGAGGGTCAGCGGCAGGATGCCGAAAAGGCGTTGACCTACATGGATCTTCGGGCCGGAACGCCGATGCGTGACGTCGCTGTGGACGCGGTGTTCGTCGGCTCGTGCACGAACGGGCGCATCGAAGATCTGCGTGTGGTCGCCGACGTGTTGCGCGGCCGCAAAGTCGCCGACGGCGTGCGGATGCTGATCGTGCCCGGCTCGATGCGGGTGCGCGCCCAAGCCGAATCGGAAGGACTGGGCGAAATCTTCACCGCTGCAGGCGCGGAGTGGCGGCAGGCCGGATGCTCGATGTGCCTGGGCATGAACCCGGATCAACTGTCGCCAGGGGAGCGGTGCGCGTCGACGTCTAACCGCAACTTCGAGGGCCGGCAGGGCAAGGGCGGGCGGACCCATCTCGTGTCGCCCGCTGTTGCGGCCGCAACCGCCGTGCGCGGCACACTGTCGGCACCCGCGGACCTGAACTGAATTCTTGTTAGGAGATATAGACAATGGAGGCTTTTCGTACGCACACCGGGATCGGTGTTCCGCTGCGGCGGTCCAATGTCGACACCGACCAAATCATCCCCGCCGTCTATCTGAAGCGGGTGACCCGAACGGGATTCGACGACGGGCTATTCGCGACCTGGCGTACAGACCCGAATTTCGTATTGAACCTTGCCCCGTTCGACAAGGGTTCGGTGTTGGTCGCTGGACCCGATTTCGGCACCGGATCCTCACGCGAGCACGCGGTGTGGGCGCTGATGGACTTTGGGTTCCGGGTGGTCATCTCGTCGCGATTCGCCGACATCTTTCGGGGCAACGCCGGCAAGGCGGGACTCTTGGCGGCCGAAGTGGCCCAACCCGATGTGGAACTGCTTTGGAAGCTGATCGAACAGACTCCAGGCTTGGAAATCACTGTCAATCTTCAAGATCGGACAGTGGCAGCCGGAACCGTGGTGGTGCCGTTCGCGATTGACGATTACACCGCCTGGAGGCTTCTCGAAGGACTCGACGATATAGGCCTTACGCTGCGAAAACTCGACCCGATCGAGGATTTCGAAGCAGCTCGGCCGGAGTGGAAACCGACCACTTCGACGGCGATCTGACCGATCAAGATCACCCAATTCTGGGGCTGTCAGCGCCGTTTCGGCACTCGCGGACCACCTACCAAGCGCGGCAAGCAGATTGCCGATAACGCGATCGAATTCGATTGAAATTGCGCGTGGCTCTTGGAAATCAGCACATCAAGGGTTTACCGTGTCCTCTAGTCGGTCCAGAAAGGACCGCTGGCTTCGGAGGATTTGCATGAACAAAGCAGAGCTCATCGACGAACTCACAAAGAAACTGGGCGCGGATCGTCGGCAAGCGACGGCGGCGGTCGAGAACGTCGTCGACACCATTGTGCGCGCGGTGAACCGCGGTGAGAGCGTCACCATTACGGGCTTCGGCGTTTTCGAACAGCGCCGCCGTGCTGCTCGCGTGGCGCGCAATCCGCGCACCGGCGAAACGGTGAAAGTCAGGCCAACGTCTGTCCCGGCGTTCCGGCCGGGTGCTCAGTTCAAGGCAATTGTGGCAGGGGCGCAGCGTCTTCCGTCCGAGGGCCCGGCGGTGAAGCGCGGCTCGGGCGCGGGCGGTGGCACCGTCAGGCGGGCCGCTGCCAAGAAGGCTGTCAAGCGGCAGGCTGTGAAGAAGGCTGTCAAGCGGCAGGCTGTGAAGAAGGCCGTCACGAAGACTGCCGCCAAGAAGGCCGTCAAGAAGACTGCCGCCAAGAAGGCCGTCAAGAGGACTGCCGTCAAGAGGACTGCCGTCAAGAAGGCTGCCGTCAAGCGCGCGGCCACCAAGGCCCCGGCCAAGAAGACAGCGGCCAAGAAGGCCCCGGCCAAGCGCGGCCGCCGGTAATTTCGACGACACTTAACCGCCGCGAGTGAAACCGCTCGCGGCGGTTAAGTCATTCCGGAGGCACCGGGCTGGCGATGTGGTCGGCGCTGACGAGTTTCCCGTCGGCCAGCGACAGCACCCACGTACTGCCTTTGCGGTTGCGGGACTTGGCCGGTCGAATCCCGGCGCGCTCAGTCCACCACTGGATCAAGTCGGGAATGACCTTCCCCTGCGTGGAGATCACCGGAGTTCCGTCTCCTGCTGCGATCTCCAGCACTCGCTGACGCGCCGTGTCGCGGTCTTGCCAATACGCCTCCTCGGTCAGCGTCGGTTCCACTGTGATCTCGGCGCCAAGCTCGCCTGCAAGGGGCTTGATCGTCTGAACGCAGCGCACCCGATCCGCGGCGTACAACGACGTCGGCCCGAACGCCAGCAGTTGGCTGACGAGCAACTTTGCCTGGGCCCGACCGTTCTCGTCCAGCGGTCGATTTCGGTCGTCGCCCTTGTACCGCTTCTTGCTGCCCGCTGTGCCGTGGCGCACGATCAACACCGTCTTCGTGTCGGCGGGCAGTTTGGTGAACCGCCTCAACACCTTCCGGTCATCCGGATAGGACACCTTGCCCATGGCGTCGGCGGCCGATAGCCATACCATGTCGTTCACCTCCGCGGTGGGCACGAAGTCTCCACCGATCGCGCGGGCCGCCCAATACCGTACGTGCTTGACGCCCAGCGTGATCGGATAGTTCACCGTGCCGAGCGCTCGGCCGAGATATGCGCGCTGTCCGGTTTCCTCGTAGATCTCGCGCACCGCCGCCGCCGATTCCGTCTCACCCGGGTCCACTTTGCCCTTGGGCAGCGACCAGTCGTCATACCGGGGGCGGTGGATGATCGCCACCTCGACGTCCGACGAGCCTTCGACACCACGCCACAGCACAGCGCCGGACGCCAGGATCGGTTTGGTCATCAGCGGTGCCGATGCCGCTCCATCAGCGAGACTTGGTGATCGCGCACGGTGTGACCGGCATGAGGTGCCGCGGTCCATTTACCGTCGGACCCGAGTTCCCAGCAGCGCGTGGCCGGATCGAGCGCCGATTCGAAGATCTCGTTGAGTTGCGCCGTCAACTTCGGATCCTTGACCTGAGCTAGCACTTCGATCCGCCGGTCCAGGTTGCGGTGCATCATGTCGGCGCTGCCGATCCAGAACTCGTCAATCGCGCCGAAGTGGAAGATCCGCGAGTGTTCAAGGAAGCGGCCGAGGATCGAACGAACCGTGATGTTCTCCGAAAACCCGGCAGCACCTGGGCGCAGCGCACAAATGCCGCGCACCACCACCTCGACGCGCACGCCCGCTCGCGACGCCCGGTACAGCGCGTCGATGACCTGTTCGTCGACAAGGGCGTTGGCCTTGATCCGGATTCGGCCTTCGGTGTGGGATGTCGCCGACCCAGCGGCTCCGGCGCCGGCGCGGGTGGCCTCGATCTCGCGGTCGATCCGTTCGATGATCCCCCTGCGGACGCCGTAGGGAGCGACGAGAAGATTACGGTACGTGACCTTCCTGGAATAACCGGTCAGCGAGTTGAAGAGATCGGTCAAGTCGGCGCCGATGTCGGGCGCGGCGGTGAGCAGACCGATGTCCTCATACAGTCGTGCGGTTTTCGGGTTGTAGTTACCGGTGCCGACATGGCAGTAGCGCCGGATGACCGATCCTTCGCGCCGTACCACCAGGCATGTCTTGCAGTGCGTCTTCAGCCCGATGAGCCCGTACACGACGTGTACACCCGCTTGCTCCAACGCGCGTGCCCACTTGATGTTGGCCTGCTCGTCGAAGCGGGCCTTCAGTTCGACCAGCGCGACCACTTGCTTGCCGGCCTCCGCCGCGTCGATCAACGCGTTGACGATCGGCGAGTCGCCGGACGTGCGGTACAGAGTCTGCTTGATCGCCAGCACACTTGGGTCCGCGGCGGCCTGCTCGATGAAGCGTTGCACGCTGGTGGAGAACGAGTGGTACGGGTGGTGCACCAACACATCACCGTCCTGCAGTGTCGCGAAGATGCTCTTAGGCGTCTCACGCTCACCGAACGCGGGATGCGTCGCCGGTACGAACGGCGGATCCTTCAGCGCCGGCCGGTCCACGCCGTAGATCTGCCACAGCGAGGACAAGTCCAGAAGGCCTGGTACGTCGATCACGTCGCTGGGATCCACGTCCAGTTCGCGCAGCAGCAGCTCGAGCATGTGCTCGGTCATGTCGTCGGACACTTCCAGCCGCACCGGAGATCCGAACCGGCGCCGGGCCAGCTCCCGCTCGAGTGCCTGCAACAGGTCCTCGTCGCGGTCTTCCTCCACCTCGAAATCGGCGTTGCGCGTGATGCGGAACGCATGGTGCTCGACGATCTCCATGCCCGGGAACAGCACGGGTAGGAACGCCGCGATCAGCTCCTCCATCGGGAGGAACCGCACGGCTGCGCCGGCACCTTGGCGGCTGCCGAGCTCGACGAACCGATCGACGTTGTCGGGCACCTTCACTCGCGCGAAGTGCTGGCCGCTGTCGGCGGGATGTCTGACGGTGATCGCGAGGTTCAGGCTCAACCCGCTGACGAACGGAAACGGGTGGGCCGGATCCACCGCCAGGGGCGTCAGCACCGGGAACACCTGCTCGTGGAAGTGCGTCGACAACTCCGACCGCTCGACGTCGTCGAGGTCGTCCCACGTGACGATCACGATGCCCTCGTCGGCCAGCGCCGGTCGCACCGAGTCCAGGAACACCCGGGCGTGGCGGCCGGCGATCTTCTGGGTCAGCTCACCGATGCGGCGCAGTTGTTCACGCGGGGACAGCCCGTCGGCCGAGCGCACCGACAGCCCCATCTCGTCGCGGCGTTTGAGGCCGGCCACCCGCACCATGTAGAACTCGTCGAGGTTGGACGCGAAGATCGCCAGGAACTTGGCGCGTTCCAGCAGCGGCAGCGACGTGTCGGCGGCCAGCGCCAACACGCGGGCGTTGAAGTCGAGCCAACTGAGTTCGCGGTTGAGGTACCGGTCCTCCGGCAACGCGTCGACGACCTCTTCCGCCGTGGCGGCGGGCGGCGCCTCGGGCGTCGAACCCGTGCTCTCCCGCCGGGCGGACGGGGGCCACTCAGTTTGGGTACTGACTTCGGCTTCGGTCTCGGTCACCTCGTCGATCATTCCTCATCGGCGGCCCGACCGGCTACTTACCGGTGAAGACGTGACGATCGGCCACCCGCTGTTGGATCACCGTTCACATGCGCCGAGCGATGGCCTGTGCGGTGGCTGGGCCGACACCGAGTCGACGCGCAGCCTGCAGGTCTTCGGGAGTGTCGATATCGCACCGCATGCCGGGCCACGGCCCGGTGAGTTCCACTGCGCCCGAATGGCGGTGTCGCCGAGCCGAATCCGGCCCGAACGCGGGTTCCAACGGACTTCCGAAGGCGAACAGAGCCACGGTTCCGCTGCCGTGCCGGTCGGCGACAAAGCTGCGTCGGTGCGCGCGCGCCGCGGCGATTGCCTGCGTCAGCTCCTGGGTTTGCAGGGCGGGCAAATCGCCTTGCAGCACAATGACATTCGACGGAGGGTCAGGAGCAGATCCGACGACGGTTTCGGCGGCGACGATCGCGTTGTTGAGCGGATCCGGGTGGCCGTCCGGTGTGGGGTCGGCGAGCACGTCCGCACCGAGCTGGCGTGCGGCCTCGGCGGCGACGTCATCGGGCGTCACCACGGTGATGCCGCGCAGCGACGGTTCCTTCGCCGCCGCGGTAATGGTGTCGAGCAGCATCGCGAGCACCACCCGCTCGCGGGTGGGCGCCGAGAATACCGGCGCGAGCCGAGTCTTGGCGACCGCGAGCCGTTTGACGGCGATGATCAGGCCGACTTCACCGCCCATGGAGGTCATCCTGCCAGCCCAGGTCGGGCGGCTAGGGTGAGGCGGTGGCCGAGGTCGCGGTGATGGGCGCAGGATCGTGGGGCAGCGCGTTGGCCCAAGTGCTCGCCGATTCCGGCAACTCGGTGACGCTGTGGGCGAGAAGCGCCGACGTCGCCGACGAAATCAACACCGACCACCGCAACCGCCGCTACCTGGGGCATGCGCAGCTGCCCACAGAGGTTCGGGCGACCCTCGATCCGGCGAAGGCGCTGACCGGCGTCACGACCGTGCTGCTCGCGGTGCCGTCGCAGGTGATGCGGGCCAACCTCAGCCACTGGACCGACCTGATCGAGGACGACGCGACGCTGGTGAGCCTCGCGAAAGGCATCGAGATCGACACGCTGATGCGGATGAGCCAGGTCGTCGCGCAAGTCACAGGTGTCGATTCATCCCGCGTCGCCGTGCTGTCGGGGCCGAACCTGGCCAGTGAGATCGTCGAGCGCCAACCCGCTGCGACGGTCATCGCGTGCAGCGATTCCGGCCGGGCGGTGGCGCTGCAGCGCATGCTGAGCGCCGGCTACTTCCGTCCGTATACCAACGCCGACGTGGTCGGGGTAGAGATCGGTGGCGCGTGCAAGAACGTGATCGCGCTGGCGTGCGGAATGGCGGCCGGGGTGGGGCTCGGCGAGAACACCGCGGCGGCCATCATCACCCGCGGCCTGGCCGAGATGATGCGACTGGGTATCGCGCTGGGCGCCAAGCCCGCGACGCTGGCGGGGTTGGCGGGTGTCGGCGATCTGGTGGCCACCTGCACGTCGCCGTATTCGCGTAACCGCACGTTCGGTGAACGGCTGGGCAGGGGCGGCACGATGGAATCTGCGCTGGAGGCTGCAGGGGGTCACATCGCGGAGGGTGTGACGTCGTGCCGGTCGGTGCTGGCGCTGGCTTCCAGTTACGACGTCGAAATGCCGCTGACGGATGCGGTGAATCAGGTCTGTCACCATGGGCTTTCGGTGACCGACGCGATCGCGTTCCTGCTGGGGCGACGCCCCAAGCCGGAGTGAGCGACAGTGCCCGGTCCGTACGGTGATTCCACCCGCTGCCTGAAAGCTGTTGGCGTGCAGGCGGTTCCAGGGCAGCCGGTGGCGCCGGTCCCAGTGCCGGCGTCGACGTATCACCTGTCGAGCGACGAATTCGAAGAGCTGGATACCTACGGCCGGAGCTCGAACCCCACATGGCGGCAACTCGAGTCGGCCATCGCCCAACTCGAGGGTGCGACGGCGGCGCTTGTGTTCGGCTCGGGGATGGCGGCGATCACGTCGGTGCTGCGAGCGCTCGTCAGGCCGCGTGGGGTCCTTGTGGTGCCTGCCGACGGTTACTACCAGGTCCGCCGCTATGCGGTCGAATACTTGGCACGCCAAGGAATTACAGTGCGCGAGGCGACCGCCGGCCAGATGTGCGAAGCGGCGGCTGACGCCGACGTGGTGCTCGCCGAGACGCCGGTGAACCCGCAGCTCGATGTCGTCGATCTGCACCGGTTGGCGCTGATGTGTCGCAGCCGCGGGGCGACGCTCGTCGTCGACAACACCGCAGCGACGCCGCTGGGTCAGCAGCCGCTGGGGCTCGGGGCCGATCTGGTGGTGGCCAGCGCGACAAAAGCGTTGGCCGGGCACAGCGATCTCGTCGCGGGTTACGTCGCCGGCAGCAAGCCGGAGCTGATAGCCGCGGTCGCCGCCGAGCGCCTGTTGACCGGGCCGATTCTCGGTGCGTTCGAAGCCTGGCTGGTGCTGCGCAGCCTCGGCACCGCGGGGCTGCGGTTCGAGCGCCAATGCCGCAACGCGCAAGCGCTGGCCACGATGCTGCATAGTCATCCGGCGGTGCGCTCCGTGAGGT
>DASWBF010000349.1:0-9024 GCA_036390735.1 Mycobacterium sp.
GCACGCGACCCATTGGCGCCGCCGCCTCGCGCAAGTTCCCGGACGACGGTTCCTGCGGTCGCGCGTCTGGCCTCGTCGCCGCCACCTCCCGCGGCGACGCACCGGAGAAACGCGTTGAGACGACGGCTGGGTATCGGCGCACTGCTGGCGGTGGTAGGCCCCGGGCTGCTCGCCGGCCTCTCCGACGACGACCCGGCCGGCATCACCACCTACTTGGTACTCGGCGCGAATTACGGCTACCAGCTGTTGTGGGTGCTGCTGCTGTCCACCGTCGCGCTCGTGATCTTCCACGGCCTGGCAGCCCGGATGGGCGTCGTCACCGGGCAGGGTCTCATCGGCCTGGTGCGGCAGCGGTACGGCGTGCGGTTGGGCGGTGCGGTGCTGGCCGCGCTCATCGTCGCCAACATCGGCACCACGTGCGCCGAATTCGCCGGAATCGCAGCAGGATTCGAGCTGTTCGGGATCACCCGCTATCTGAGCGTTCCGGCGGCGGCCGTGATCGTCTCCCTGCTGGTGCTGCGCGGGAGTTTCCACCGCGTCGAGCACTTCCTGCTGCTGCTGTCGACGGTGTTTCTGGCCTACATCGTGTCCGGCGTGCTGGCCCACCCGGACTGGGGCGCTGCCGTGCACGGCACGCTCGTCCCGACCATGACCCCCGGCACCGAATCGATCGCGATCGTCACCGCCACCCTCGGCACGACGCTCGCCCCGTGGGGGCTGTCGTTCATCCAGTCGTATGCGGTGGACAAGAAACTGCGGACCGAGGACCTGCCCGCCGAACGGGTGGACGTCGTCACCGGCGCCGTGCTGACCGGGGTCATCGGGTTCTTCGTGGTGGTGGCGTGCGCCGCGACGCTCTACCGAGACGGCCAGCCCATCAACGACGCCGCCGACGCCGCCCGGGCCCTCGAGCCGCTCGCGGGCGCGGCGGCCTCGCAACTTTTCGCTGTCGGACTGATCGGGTCGGCGTTCCTGGCCGCCTCGATACTGCCGCTCTCGACGGCCTACTCGGTATGCGAGTACGCCGGCGTCGAAGCAGCGCTCGACGACCCGTTTCGCGAGGCACGCACGTTCTACCTGACGTTCGGGATCGTCACGGTGCTGGGCGCAGTCGCCGTGCTGATCCCGAATGTTCCGCTGGTGACGGTCCTGGTGGCCACCCAGGTGCTCAACGCCGTCCTGCTGGTGCCGCTGCTGGTCGCGATGGTCGGTATCGGCCGCGATCGCGACCTCATGGGCCGCTTCCGGATCGGCCGAGCCGGGACGCTGGCCTACGGCGTCACGACGGCCGCGGTGGTGGCGTGCGTCGCCGCGCTGGCGGTCACGTCGCTCATCGACTAAGGGGCACTGGCTAGGCTGTGGCCCGTGGCTGACATCGTGCCGATCGAGCTGGCTTTGGACGACCGCGACGTGTTCACTCTGTACGCGCCGCGCTGGCGCGACGCCAGCGACGAGTGGGAGGCGTTCCTCGGCAAAGAGGATGAGCTCTACGCGTTCGAGTCGGTGCCCGACCTGGTCGCGTTTGTCCGGTCGTCCGCCGACAACGACCTCACCGACCATCCGGCGTGGGAAACGCTGACGACCGCGTCCGCGCACAGGCTGAAGCCGAAGAACGACAAGCGCTTCGACTTGGTCAACGTCTACGAGCTGCTCACGGAAAAGCCGACGCAGGATTCCGTCGAGCAGCTGGCCGGCACGCTGGCGATTGCGTCGGCGATCGGATCGGTGTGCGAACTGCCTGCCATCAGCAAGTTCTTCAACGGCAACCCGGTGCTGTCCTCGGTGTCGGGCGGAATCGCCGACTTCTCCGACAGGGCCGGGCTGCGGCGCTGGAACGAGATCGGCGCCGTCGTCGGAAAGAGCTGGGACAAGGTCATCGACGCGATCGAGGACGTCATCTCCACACCTGAGGTCGACAGCAAGGCATCGGTTAAGGCCGAGGCCGAGCTCGACGAGCCGGCGCCGGAGGAGGATGAGGATGAGGGCGTCGAGGGCGGCGAGGACGAAGGCGAGGGCGGCGAGGCCGCCGTCGCGGACACCGAAACCGATGAGAGCGAAGAGCCCACGAAGGCTCCCGCCGGCGACGTCGTGCTCGGTGCCGACGAAGACTTCTGGGGCAAGGTGGGCATCGACCCGATCCGGATGATGACCAGCAGCGGGACGTTCTACACGCTGCGGTGCTACCTCAACGACGAGCCGATCTTCCTCGGCCGCAACGGGCGGATCAGCGTGTTCGGCTCGGAGCGGGCGCTGGCGCGGTATCTGGCCGACGAGCACGACCACGACCTGTCGGACCTCGCGACGTACGACGACATCCGCACCGCCGCCACCGACGGCTCACTGCGCGTCGACGTCAACGACGAAAACGTGTACGTGCTGACGGGCATCGCCGACGACCTCGCCGACGGCCCGGACGCGATCGACCGCGAGCAGCTGGGGTTGGCGGTCGAACTGCTCCGCGACGTCGGCGACTACTCCGAGGACAGCACCGTCGACGAGGTTCTGGAGCCCGACATGCCGCTCGGCAAGCTGGTGGCTTACGTGTTGGACCCCGACACGGCACGCAAGCCCGGGCCCCCGTACGCCAAGGCGGTCGAGCAGTGGAGCGAGCTGGACAGCTTCGTCGAGTCGCGGCTGCGGCAGGAGTAGCCGCTACCCGATCAGCACGGCGAAGCGCGGCTTGATCACGTCGTCGATGATCGCCAGCCGCTCGTCGAACGGGATGAACGCCGACTTCATCGCGTTGATCGTGAACCGGGCCAAGTCACTCCACCCGTAGCCGAACGCCTCCACCAGTCGCAGCATCTCCTGGCTCATCGTGGTGTCGCTCATCAACCGGTTGTCGGTGTTGACGGTGACCCGGAATCGCAGCCGGGCCAGCAGGTCGAACGGATGCTCGGCGATGCTGCGGACCGCGCCGGTCTGCACGTTGGAGCTCGGGCACATCTCCAGCGGAATGCGTTTGTCCCGCACGATCCCCGCGACGCGTCCCAATGTGTAAGTGCCGTCCGGGTTTTCGGAGATGTCATCGACGATGCGCACGCCGTGGCCGAGCCGGTCCGCACCGCAGAATGCGATCGCCTCGTGGATGGACGGCAACCCGAACGCTTCCCCGGCGTGAATCGTGAAGCGGCCGTTGTGGTTTCGCATGTACTCGAACGCATCGAGGTGACGCGTGGGCGGATGGCCCGCCTCGGCGCCGGCGATGTCGAAGCCGACCACGCCCTTGTCGCGGAACCGAATTGCCAGCTCGGCGATCTCCAGCGAGCGGGCGGCGTGCCGCATCGCGGTGACCAAACAGCGCACCGTGATGGTCCGTCCGTCGGCGCGGACAGCCTTCTCGCCGTCGGCGAACCCGGCCAGCACCGCGTCGACGACGTCGTCGAGCGACAGTCCCTCGGCTATGTGCAGTTCCGGAGCGAACCGCACCTCGGCGTAGACGACGTTGTCGGCGGCTAGGTCTTCGACGCACTCGTAGGCCACCCGGTAGAGCGCTGCGGGCGTCTGCATCACCCCGACGGTGTGCGCGAACGGCTCGAGGTAGCGCTCCAGCGAGCCGCTGTGGGCCGCAGTACGGAACCAGGCGGCCAGCTCGTCGGCGTCGGTGGCGGGCAGGTTCTCGTACCCGACCTGCTCTGCGAGCTCCAGCACGGTCGCCGGGCGCAGGCCGCCGTCCAAGTGGTCGTGCAGCAGCGCCTTGGGCGCCTGCCCGATCATGTCCAGGTTCAGCGGCGTCGTCATGGCACGATTCTGTCGATCACAAGTGGCCGGCGGGAGAACTCGGCGATGAGCCTCTCGGGCGAAGAGCAAACAGGAGCGATACGCCAGCCGCCGTCCAGCTCGGCGACAGCCTGGCTCATCCGCTCGGGCGTGTCGGTGTAGAGGGTGAACACCGGGTCACCTGCCGTCACCGGCTCACCGGGACGCCGGTGGATCCGCACACCCGCGCCGTACTGTACGGGTTCGCTCGGCCGGGCCCGGCCCGCGCCGAGCCGCCACGCTGCCATTGCCACCGCCATCGCATCGATGTCACCCATTGTCCCCGTCCGGTCCGCGCGCACCGTTTCCGCGTGTGCGCCCAGCGGCAGCGGCGCCGAGGCGTCGCCGCCCTGCGAGGCGACCACCGCCCGGAAGCTGTCCATCGCCGAGCCGTCGCGGAGTGTGTCCGCCGGGTCGCGCCCGTCAAGACCCGCCGCGTCGAGCATCTCGGCGGCCAGCGCGAGCGTCAGCTCCACCACGTCGGGAGGTCCTCCACCGCCGAGCACCTCCAACGCCTCGGTGACCTCGACCGAGTTGCCGACCGTCGCGCCCAGCGGCGTGTTCATGTCGGTCAGCAGCGCTCGTGTCACCAGTCCGTGCGCGGTGCCGAGGTCGACCATCGTGCGGGCCAGTTCGCGAGACTCGGCCTCCGTCTTGAGAAATGCCCCTGACCCGACCTTGCAGTCGAGCACCAAAGCCCGCGTCCCTTCGGCGATCTTCTTGCTCATCACCGAGCTGGCGATCAACGGCAGCGACTCGGTGGTGCCGGTGACGTCGCGCAGCGCATAGATCTTGCGGTCCGCCGGCGCGAGCTCACCGGCCGCGAAGATCGCCGCGCCGACGTCGCAAAGTTGTTGTGCGATCCGGCCTTTGGACAGTTCGGAGGTAAACCCGGGGATCGATTCCAGCTTGTCGAGCGTGCCGCCGGTGTGGCCGAGCCCGCGGCCCGCCGCCTGTGGCACTGTGCCGCCGCACGTGATCACGACCGGAAGCACGGTGAGCGTGATCTTGTCGCCAACGCCGCCGGTGGAGTGCTTGTCCACCAACGCCAGCGGCTTGTCGTCGCGGCGCAGATCGGAGAAGTCGAGCCGCTCCCCCGACGCCACCATCGCTGCGGTCCAGCACGCGATCTCGTCGCGGTCCATGCCGCGCAGGAAGATCGCCATCAGCAGCGCCGACATCTGCTCGTCGGCGACCTCGCCGTCGGTGTACGCGCGAACCACCCAGTCGATAGCCTCGGCGGACAGCCGGCCGCCGTCGCGCTTGGTCCTGATCACCGTGGGCGCGTCGAAGGCTTCGGTGCGCGCTACCCGCATGTCGCGGTCATCGAGTCAGCGTGATACTTGCAGTGCGGCTGTGGCGGAGGCGCGCTGACGAGATAGCCGATCGCGCAGAGCACGACGACGCCTACGGTCGCGCCGGCGAGCGGCAGCCACGGCACACGGCTGTCGCCGGCCTCTTCAACCGCCCCGGCTCTGCGCAGCGCCAAGCCCCCGGCGTCGAATGCCCAGCAAATCAGGCAGCACAGCACGAAGACGCCGATGTCGAACAACCGATTTCCGAGCCACGGACCCTCGACCACCAGCTGGTGAGTTTCGTAGCCCGCCCGCCAGGCCAGCACGATGACCGGGAACGACACCAGTAGCCCCAGCAGCCACCACGGGGTGCGCCGGCGGGCGATACCCCACGCCGCCACAAAGAGAATCATCGCCGGATAGCTCACCCGGAAGATCGACATCACATCGTCGAGGCCGCCGTAGTGCAGGGCCTCGGCACCCTCCACATCACCACGGCTCGACAAGTAGTGAAAACCCGCAAAGAAGTCGAGGCTGGAGAAGTGCTCGCCCGCGCGGAAGCGATAGATGGTCGCCGACAATCCGCGCTCGACGAGGATGCCGACCAGCCCGACGACGACCGCGAGTATCCGGCGCCGGGCCGATCGTCCCCAGACCGCAACGACGGCGACGAGGTACAGCTCGGCGAGGAATCTCTGGCTCAGCAGATGCACCCACCACACGGCCTGCCCGTAGGGGCCGACGGCATAGAGCACGAACGCGGGAAGGATCAGCACCGCACTGATCCAGATCTCTCGGACCGCCGACGTTCGAATGGTCACGTGTCGCGCCGCCCGAAGACGTCGTCGGGCCCGAACGCGTCGGGCAGCAAGTCGCCCAGCGTCCGCGGACCGTCGGGCGCATCGATGAGCAGTTCGGCGCCGCCATGCTCCATCAGCAGCTGTCGACACCGCCCGCACGGCATCAGCAATCGCCCCGCCCCGTCGACGCAGACCAGGGCCACCAGCCTGCCGCCGCTGCTGGAGTGCAGCGCGCACACCACTGCGCACTCGGCACAGAGAGCAAGGCCATATGAGGCATTCTCCACATTGCAGCCGGCCACGATGCGGCCGTCGTCGACCAGCGCCGCGGCACCGACCGGGAAGCCGGAGTACGGCGCATACGCACGGTCTGCGACCGCAATCGCCTTGTCCCGCAGGGCTTCCCAGTCGATGTCAGTGCTCACGGTCGCCGCTTCCGCCGTCGTTGTGAATCCGTCCCCCGTCACCCTAGGTCGTCGGAGCGCTGAAATGGGTTTACAGTCCAAAAGTCCACCGATGGTCGTTGGAGGTCTCGTGAGCAGCACGACATCGCCGGGCCGCAAGACGATCTATCGCGGCGACCCCGGCATGTGGGCGTGGGTGCTGCACCGCATCTCCGGCGCGACGATCTTCTTCTTCCTGTTCGTGCACGTCCTGGACACCGCCCTGGTGCGGGTCAGCCCGCAGGCCTACAACGAGGTCGTCGAGACCTACAAGACGCCGGTCGTCGGCCTGATGGAGGCGGCCCTGGTCGCCGCGGTGCTCTACCACGCGCTGAACGGGATCCGCGTCACGCTGATCGACTTCTGGTCGCAGGGACCGCGCTACCAGCGGCTGATGCTGTGGGTGGTCGGCGTCGTCTGGGTGGCGGTGATGGTTCCCGCGCTGATCGTGCTGGGCGCACACATAGTGGAGCGGTTCGGATGACGGCGCTGGACAGTCCACGTGCGCCGCGGCGGCGGGGGCAGTTCGAAAAGCGCGCCTGGCTTTTCATGCGGTTCTCCGGGATCGTGCTGGTGTTCCTGGCGCTGGGTCACCTGTTCGTGACGCTGATGGTGGACGACGGCGTGTACCGCATCGATTTCAATTATGTTGCGCTGCGGTGGAATTCGCCATTTTGGCGGGTGTGGGATCTGCTGCTGCTGTGGCTGGCCGTGCTGCACGGCGGCAACGGCATGCGCACGATCATCGCCGACTACGCCCACAAGGACTTGACCCGGTTCTGGCTCAACGTGCTGCTCGCCATCTCGATGACGTTCACGCTCATGCTGGGCACCTACGTGCTGGTGACGTTCAACCCGAACATCTCATGATTCAGCAGCATTGGTGCGACGTGGTGATCGTCGGCGCGGGCGGGGCCGGCATGCGTGCGGCGGTCGAGGCAGGCCCGCGCATGCGCACGGCGGTGCTGACCAAGCTGTACCCGACACGCAGCCACACCGGCGCCGCGCAGGGCGGCATGTGCGCGGCGCTGGCCAACGTCGAAGACGACAACTGGGAATGGCACACGTTCGACACCGTCAAAGGCGGCGACTACCTCGCCGACCAGGACGCGGTCGAAATCATGTGCAGAGAAGCCATCGACGCGGTGCTCGACCTCGAGAGAATGGGGATGCCGTTCAGCCGAACCGCCGATGGCCGCATCGACCAGCGCCGCTTCGGCGGCCACACCCGCGACCACGGCAAGGCGCCGGTGCGCCGGGCCTGCTACGCGGCCGACCGCACCGGCCATCTGATCCTGCAGACGCTGTACCAGAACTGCGTCAAGCACGACGTCGAGTTCTTCAATGAGTTCTACGTGCTGGACCTGTGTTTGACGGAAACGCCGGGCGGCCCGGTGGCGACGGGCGTGGTGGCCTACGAGCTCGCCACCGGCGACATCCACGTCTTCCACGCCAAAGCGATCGTGATCGCCACGGGCGGGTCGGGACGGATGTACAAGACCACGTCGAATGCGCACACCCTCACCGGCGACGGCATCGGCATCGTCTTCCGCAAGGGACTTCCGTTGGAGGACATGGAGTTTCACCAGTTCCATCCGACGGGCCTGGCCGGGCTTGGAATTGTGATCTCTGAGGCGGTGCGCGGCGAGGGCGGTCGGCTGCTCAACGGCGAGGGCGAGCGGTTCATGGAGCACTACGCGCCGACGATCGTCGACCTGGCGCCGCGCGACATCGTCGCCCGGTCAATCGCGCGCGAGGTGCTCGACGGCCGCGGCGCGGGCCCGCGCAAGGACTACGTCCACCTCGACGTGCGCCACCTCGGCGAAGACGTGCTCGAGGCGAAGCTGCCCGACGTCACCGAATTCGCCAGGACCTATCTCGGCGTGGACCCGGTCACCGACCTCGTTCCGGTGTACCCGACGTGTCACTACCTGATGGGCGGTATCCCGACGACTGTGCACGGAGAAGTGCTGCGGGACAACACCACAACGGTGCCCGGGTTGTACGCAGCCGGCGAGTGCGCGTGCGTGTCGGTGCACGGCGCGAACCGGTTGGGCACCAATTCGCTGTTAGACATCAACGTGTTCGGCCGTCGAGCCGGCATCGCCGCGGCCGAGTACGCCGAGGGTCACGACTTCGTGGATCTGCCGCCGGAGCCGGAAGCCGAGGTGGTCAGCTGGGTCGGCGGCATCCTCTCCGAGCACGGCACCGAACGCGTCGCCGACATCCGCACCGCGCTGCAGCAGTCGATGGACGACAACGCCGCCGTGTTCCGCACCGAGGAGACGCTCACGCAGGCGCTGGCCGACGTCCGCGCGCTTAAAGCGCGGTACACCCGGATGTCGGTGCAGGACAAAGGGAAACGCTACAACAGCGATCTGCTGGAGGCGATCGAACTGGGCTTCCTGCTGGAACTCGCAGGGGTCACGGTGGTGGGTGCGTTGAACCGCAAGGAATCTCGGGGCGGACACGCCCGCGAGGACTACCCGGAGCGTGACGACACTAACTGCACGCGTCACACGATGGCGTACAAGCAAGGGAGCGAACTGCTTTCGGACATCAGGCTGGACCACAAGCCGGTGGTGAAGACCCGCTACGAACCGATGGAGCGCAAGTACTGATGGTCGATGAGCCGCTTGCGCGAAGAGAAGAAGGCGCCGCCTCCGAGTTGCCGCCGGTGCCCGACGGCGCGGTGATGGTGACGCTGAAGATCGCCCGCTTCAACCC
>DASWBF010000350.1:0-2444 GCA_036390735.1 Mycobacterium sp.
GTCCAAGCGGTCCAGACGCCGACCGCTCTCGGCTGATCGTCCTGGGTGAACGTGGAGTTGATCAGTGCCAGCGAGCTCGGCACCAGGAATGCGGCGCCGGCGCCTTGAATCAGGCGGGCGATGACGAGCACGAGTCCGGACGGCGCTGCCGCGGCGAGCGCCGAGCCGACGCCGAATGCGATCAGCCCCCAGCGCAACACAGGCACGCGCCCGAACACGTCGGAGATCGAGCCGGCCACCAGGATCAGCGCCCCGAGAGTCAACAGGTAGGAGTCGACGATCCACTGCTGCAGCGCAAGGCCGCCGTGCAGATCGCGCGCCATCGCCGGCAGCGCCAGGTTGACGACCGAACCGTCCAGGAACGCGACGAACGACGCGAGGATCGCGACCACCAGCACGCGCCGGTCGCCGCCGATGGCCCTCACTCCCCCAGTCTTCTCCTCCGGCGAAAGTGAAGCCAGGGCTGTGAATCGTCGAAAATCACGACCTGGAATTCGGTTTCGGCGGTGAGGTGCGGCGCGACGTGAGATGGTTTCGCACCGAAGGCCATTCGACGTCGAGGATTGAGTACACCACTGTGTCGCGCCGCGACCCGTCGGGCAGAAGCTGATGGCTGCGCAGCACGCCGTCGAGCTTGGCGCCGAGTCGTTCGATGGCGGTGCGGCTGGTGAAGTTGAAGAAGTGCGTGCGGAACTCGACGGCACGCAGCCCAGGGTGTCGAAGGCGTGGCCCAGCATCAGCAGCTTCGTCTCCGAGTTGACGCCGGTGCGACGCGCCGACGCGGAATACCACGTCGCACCGATCTCGAGCCGCCGGTTCGGCCCGTCGACGTTGAGGTAACTCGACGATCCGATCGGCGTGCCGTCGAGTCTGCGAACCAGAAACGTCAGCCCGCCCGCCGCCTGCAGCGCGAGCATCCGGTCAATCCAGTCACCGGCCGTCTCCGGGGACGGCGCCATCGTGAACCACAGCGCACCCGGGTCGCCATCGCTTGCCGCAGAGGCGATTTCGTCGACATGACCGGCGGTCAGCGGCTCCAGCCGGACCCACCGCAAACCGGTGAGAGTCACGGCCTCGACGAACCGGCTCATCTGGGTATGTGCTCCGGCGCCCACGCCGAGAACATTGCCCACACCGAGCAGATCACCGCCACGACCGTCGCGGCCGCACCGATGTAGAGCCCGTACGCGACGTCCACCGGCGGATGAATCTTCTGCTGGTAGTACACGACCGTCAGCCCGCCGATCGACAACGAAAGCACCAGCGCGGCAACGGCGGACATCCGCGCCGACAGCCCGCGCGCGGTCATCGCCCCGGCCACGATCAGACCCGATGCCAGCAGCACGATCAGCTGTCCGGCGTCGAACTTCGACGGCGGTCCGAAATACCCCACCCAGCCGCCGATCGCGCTGGAATGCCCGCCGCCGTTCGCGGTCGTGCTCCGCCACGGCAGCCATCCGCTGACCGCGATCACCGCCGCGAACAGCACCACCAGCCAACCGGGACGCAGCCGGATCATGGTTGGCACACTATCGCGCCGAGGCGACACTACTGTGAACCTTCATGACGCAGATTCCGGACTGGGCTCAACGGCTCAACATGTCACCTCACCCGGAGGGCGGCTGGTTCTGCGAAACCTGGCGCAGCGAACTGGCGATCGCCCAGTCGGCGCTTCCGCCCGACTACAGCGGCCCGCGCAGCGCCGGCACTGCGATCCTGTTCTTGTTGATGCCCGGGCAGCAGTCGGCATGGCACACCGTACGCAGCGCCGAACTGTGGCTGTTTCACCGCGGTAGCCCGCTGCTGCTCGAGGTCGGTCCCGAACAAGCAACTGCCACAACCCATCTGCTGGGCGCCGACTTCTACGCCGGGCAGCAGCCTCAGATCCTGGTGCCGCCCGGCCACTGGCAGCGCGCCCGCCCCCGCGACGCCCAGCCGAGCCTCGTCAGCTGCGTGGTGGTGCCGGGCTTCGACTATGCCGACTTCGCGCTGGCCGCGGAGTAACCTTTCCGAGAATGCGGGGCCATACCATCGTCTGCGGCGACGACGCCTTGGCGACGCGCATCGTCGAGGAGCTCAACTCCGCCGGCGCCTCCGTCGTGATGCTGACCTCGGCCGCCGAGCTCGCCGAGGCCGGCATCGCGCACGCCACCGCCGTCGTCTGCGTGGCCCACGACGACGCGACCAACCTCGAAATCGCGCTGCTGGCACGTGAAGCCAATCCGAACGTGCGCGTGGTGGCGCGCCTCGTCAACACCGTGTTGCGCGACGCGGTCGCAGCAGGCAACGGCCCCGGAGCGATCCTCGACGTCGCCGACCTGGCGGCATCGTCTGTCGTCGAAGCCTGCCTGTCACGCACCACACACCCGATCACGATCCCCGGCGTGGAGGTCGTCGTCTCCGGCACCGAAGCACCGCGGCAGGCGACGCTGCGCGAGCTGTTC
>DASWBF010000351.1:0-4621 GCA_036390735.1 Mycobacterium sp.
CAACAGCTTGCTGATCGTCACGTGGGACGAGGACGACAACGGCGCCGACAACCACATCCCCACGGTGTTCTACGGCGCCCACGTCCCGGTCGCGCGCTATGGCGGCCCGATCAACCACTACAGCGTGCTGTCCACACTCGAAGAGTTCTATGGGCTGCCCAAGACCGGATCTGCCGCGGCTGCCGCGGCGATACCCGGCATCTGGGTTTAGCAACGCGGTTGCCCTCGCTGCCTTTTCGAAGAAGCGTTCTTTCTGCCGCTGCCCCGGCAGTTTCGCGAACGCTTGAGCATCCCCTTGATCCTGCTCGCCGGCATCAGCAATTACGATCGTCGAGAACACCCGCAATGAGCGCTTCGAATTCCTGGCGATAGGGCGAGAGTCCTATTGCGAGATCCGAACACAGTCAACATGTTTCCTGACGGACAAGACACCGAAGGATCTGTATTCATCGCACGAACAGCATGTCCCGCTGTTTACACCGGCGGCTACTGACGGCGCTAGGCAGGCCCGGCAAAGGCGCTGCCGATCACTGCGGCACTGCCGACCGCTCAACGTCGAGGTCAACGGCTCGAATGGGACGGCAATGCGGAGAAGTCATCAGCGCCCGACCCGCTGCCCGATGTGGCAGGCGGAACCGTGAATCGACCAGATTTTTCCACGTGAGCCGATCCCCGAGCGCCCGGTGCGCGGCAGCCTGATCGGCCAGCAGAAGGCCGGACCTGTGGTGTTCGCCGATGCCAGGGCGGGTACAGCCGTGCTGTGACGGTCACCGGCGGCCAACTCAGCCTTCATGTCAGCGACCACCATGGCGACGCACCGGTGGTCCCGGGCGCCGGCATGGTCGCGGGCGGGTGTGTTCCCGGCTGGCTACGCTGGGCCGGCCCGGCGGTGTTGGCGTCGGCCGCTGCCCTCTACCTCGTTGTCTAACTGCGCTGGCCGACTACTTCAGCCAACTCGACGCCTTGGTGTACCGGTTCGGGGGCCAGCGCATCGTCGGCGGGCGCGACCTGTATTCGATCGGACTCTTCGGATCGCGCCGGATCCTGCTGTTCACCTACACCCCGTTCGCCGCGATCTGCTCTGTGCCGCTGACGCTGCTGACCCCGATGTGGCTGCAGACGTTGTCGTTGGCCTCGGTGCCGGCCCTGCTCGGCGACGCGGTGCGCCGCAGCCTGGAAGCGCTGCATACGGGGGCCGCATCGCGGATGTGGCCGTTGGCCGCCCTGCTGATCGGGCTGTGCCTGTGGCTTGAGCCGGTGCGGTATTCGGCCCAGTGGGGACAGATCAACGTGCTGCTGCTGGCCGTGGTGATCGCCGACGTGCTGAGCTCACCGGCGCACAAGTGGGCGGGGGTCGGCGTCGGCCTGGTTGCGGGCATCAAGCTCACGCCGCTAATTTTCCTGATCTATCTCGGGCTGATCGGGCGGCTTCGTGCCGCGCTGCTGGCCAGCGCCGCGTTCGCGGCCACGGTTGTGGTGAGCTTTGTCGTCGCTCCGCAAGACTCTCAATCCTATTGGTTGCAGCGTTATTTCGCGGAACCGGCGCGAATCGCTCCGGATCCGGCGGTCAGCAGCAGCCTGCGCGGGCTGTTCCTGCGGTTGCACTACCCCGCCGGGGTTGCCACGGCGGCGGCGGTGCTGCTGCTGATGGCAGCCGGGCTGGCGGTTGCGACACTGGCGTGCCGTCGCGGCCAGCCGGTGCTCGGCGTCGCGATCGTGGGCTTGACCGCCCCGGCGGCATCACCGTTCAGCTGGAGCCACCACTGGGTGTGGTTCGCCGTGCTGCTGGCGCACCTCGGCTACCTCGGCTACGTCGGCGGTTCACGTCGCGCGCATTGGTCGATGTGGCTACTGTGGGCGCTGTTGGCCGGGTGGCCGACCGGCTGGACCGGTAAGACGCCGCCGTTCGGGCTGGTGACACTGCGGCCCGGCGGCACTTGGAACGCCGTATTGCCCAGTGCCTACGTGCTCGTTCTCCTGATTGTGCTGGCGAGCACGACGGTGTGGCTGTGGCGCGACCTGGCGTCCCGCTCGTGGATCTTCCCGCGCCGCGGCTTTCAGGCGAATTCGGCTGTCCGGTCGGCGAATAACGACGCCCTGACGGCAACCGGCTCAGCCGTCACGGCGGCGGCGCGAATCGCATTCGGCCACATACGGATCGGAGGTCACCGCGCCGCACGCACGCGCTTTCTGTCGGTGAGGCGAACGCCTAGGGCGTGCATCATCCGGTCGATTTCGCGGATTTCAGCGCCGATTGCTGTGATTCGTCGGTGCTGACGCAGCACCCCCTCGGCGTCGTGCACCCGTTCGTAGTGGGCCAGCTTCCTCGCCTGCTCGTCGAGTTGGTCACATACTTCGGCCCGCAGTTGGGCTAACGACGAGTAGAAAACCTCGGCCTGGCGGATCTGGGCACTGAATTCGACCGGCGACGCAACGATCCGTTCCCCGACTGTCACCGCCGTAAAATAAACGGCGAGCCCAATACCCGCGAGGCGAACAGCCAAACGAAGCACATCACACACGGCACACTCCGTCAGAAGTCGGCACCGAAGCGTCTCATCTCGGGTGCAGATGACTGCGCCGCAACGCCTTTCGCGCCCTGCAGAAGTCACCTCACAGCGCCGGCTCCACGAGCCGCGAACCAGGCCAGCAGGAAGCTCACAGCCGGACCGTAGGCTTACTCTGCTACTGTCTGCCGCCGATGAACACCCCGCTACCCGGCGCCGCCACGCCGCGCAAGACCAGGCCGTCGCGCGTCTGGCCCGGCGAGCCCGCACGGCGATGCCGAACCTGAACCGCAGAGGATTCCTCACTCGTTTAAGTGCCGCGCTCTTCTTGCCCCCCGCGGTGGCCACCGCCGTCGAAGCCCAGCGCTACCTGTTCGGCGCCGCCCCGCAGGCGGCCGCCCCCACCGCGGCGGCCGCCCTAGCAGCCAACCTCCCTGCGCCGTGGGCCGCATCACAGACTGTGTTGCCTCCGCCGCCGGTCAGCGCCCGGATTGCGCTGCCCGGGCCGGGTGTGCTTTCGGTGCTGCCCGGGGACGGCGACCTGCTGGCCCTGACCGTCGACGACGGCGTGAGCACCGACGTGGTGCGCCTCTACACCCAGTTCGCCAAGGACACCGGCATCCGGTTGACCTACTTCGTCAACGGCACCTACCGGTCGTGGACCGACAACGCGGCGCTGCTGCGGCCCCTCGTGGATTCCGGGCAGATCCAGCTGGGCAACCACACCTGGTCACACCCCGATCTGACCACGCTCAGCGCTGGGCGGATCGGCGACGAAATCACCCGCAATGACACGTTTTTGAAGAACACGTTCGGCGTCGACGCGCGGCCATACCTGCGGCCGCCGTACGGCAAACACAACGCGGCGGTGCGGGCGGTAGCCACCGACCTGGGCTACACGACCACCACGATGTGGTCGGGCTCGCTGGCCGACTCCACCGTGGTCACCGAGGACTTCATCAGGAAGATGGCCGACACCTACTTCCGCCCGCAAAACATCGTCATCGGACACCTCAACCACCTGCCGGTCACCCACGTCTACAGCCGGCTGGTCGACATCATCCGAAGCCGCCAGCTGCGCACCGTGACCTTCAACGACGTGTTCCTCCGCCCCTACGACAGCAAGTAGCCCTCCGCGCGGCGCGGCGGCGGGCGGTACCTAACTAATCGTCAGTTCTGGGCACCGGCCAACCAGGCTGGGCCGAATCGTCTTGGCCACCGCCGGCGCTGATGCGCTGCGCTGGCCCATTTCGCGGCTCGGCTGCTGTGACGCGCGCCGCTGACGGGGACCGGTGGACTTCGAGACGCTTTGGCTTGACCGCGGCGGTCACCGAACCGTTCAGTGCGGCCGAGTCGACAGACGCGACCCCTTACCGCCTGGCGGCGGCTTGTTCGACCTCGAGGAGTTGCTCACCGCGGCGTTCTTCGTCATAGCCTTTGCGGCCGCCCCGCAGACCGAACAGTCGTTTCGAGACGAGGAGGTAGATCACCGCGGCCACGTTGATAGCGAATGTCACTGCCCGGGTGAGGGTGATGCCCTTGGTCAGTTCGTGCACCTCCAACGGCAAGAAGATCGCGGTGGCTACCACCGCGAAGTACTCACCCCAGCGTTTGAGCAGCCACAGTCCGACGGCTTCTACGAGCTCGATCAACGCGTAGCCGACCAGTAGGAAGAACAGCAGTGCCAGGGTCGACGGTTTGGTGGCCAACGCCTTCTCCAGCTCATGCACGGTGGCCATCTGGTCGACCTTGATTCCGCTGGCGCGCAGCAGCGGCAGGTCGCGTTCCAGGGCGCCTTGGATCGATCCCTGCGCACCGCGGAACTTCCACACCGCATAGGCGGCAAGCCCAATCAGCAGTGCGCGGAATCCACGTTCCACCGCCAGCGCCCGTACGATGATGGCCTGACGTAAAGCCTTGCCGCGCAGCACCATCGGCGCGTCGTCGGGGTGGCCGCGCCCGTGGGGAGGCCCGAGGATGAATTCACCACAGCGCAAGCAGCGCCACACTTGTCCGGAACCGGTGGTGCCGCTGAGCCGGCTGGCGAGCGCGGCGTCGTCGGGTGCGTAGGTGATGTGGCCTCGGCGCGCGCAGGTCCGCAACTCCCACCCGTT
>DASWBF010000352.1:0-6945 GCA_036390735.1 Mycobacterium sp.
CGACCAGATGACCGCTGTGCATGAGCTGGAGAAAGCGTTGGCCGCCAAACCGTCCACCCTCGCGGTGGTGGTCTTGGTGCTGGCGGCCTACGCGGTGCTGGAGCTCGTGGAAGGCGTCGGATTGTGGTTGCTGACGCGCTGGGGCGAGTACTTCGCGGTGGTGGCCACGTCGGTGTTCCTGCCGTTGGAGGTGTACGACCTGGTCACGAAAGGGATGACGTTCACCCGCGCCGGGGCATTCGCCATAAACGTGGCCGCCGTGATCTACCTGCTGATCTCCAAGCGGCTGTTCGGCCTTCGCGGCGGCCGCGAAGCCTACGACGAGGAACGGCGCGGCGAGCAACTCCTCGACGTCGAACGAGCCGCCATGACCACCTGAGCCGGTACTGCGGCGCAGATCCGATCGGTGTTCCCGGTAGGTGCCCGCCCTGATCAACCGCCACCCCTGGTGGCCGATCCCCGCGCCGTCGAGTCGCTTGCCCGGCCGGCGCGTCGCACAGCGCCCGCCCTCCAAGAGCGCGTGACGCCGCAGTCCTCTGGCGTGGGCGGCCACCAGGAGCGGGGAAAGCTTCTCGGGGCTATATGAGCCCTTCCGGGGCGAGCGCTTCGCGACAGACGAGGGAAGTGTTGCTTACGGCCCTTCCGAGGCGTTACTTCGGACCCTTTTGTTCGCCCGAATTCAGAGTGCGTCCGCGTCGGCGTCGCGAGAGAAGCGCTATGCGACCATTACGCCGCTGGCCGTGCGGACCCCCCCATCTACGACAGGTCGGCTTGAGCTTGCCCCGCCAGCGCCGGCGACTGGACGACGACCCGTTGATGACGCCGACGTGCTGGTGTATCGGCACGAAGTTTCAGGGGAGCTTCGCCCGCCCGCGACGGCACGATGGTCTACACGCTCGCGCGGGAACCGATAAGCGGGTGGTCAACTGCTGATATGTCAGCCGACGAGCCCGGCGGGCTGCCGTTCGGGCCGATGCCCGCGACCTATCGGCTTGGCGTGATCTCAGCGACGGTTTGAAGGATTCGCTTGCACCAGCGTCAGCCTCTCCCACAGTTCGCCAATCTCGCCGTGCGCCAGCGGTTCAGCGGTGAGCGGTAGCCGCTGGTCGCCAGCTTGGCCGCGATGTTTGGGGACGTTCTTCGGCGCCCCCGCGGAGTCAGCCGGCGTTCTCCAGGGCCACCAAGGCCGCCGCGACAGCGAAGAACTTGTCGTGCCGAGCTGGCGGACCGTCTTGATGTTGAAGGCCTGGGCCAGCGCTGCGGCGTCCGCATCGGTCACTCCGGCCAGTGCCGCCGGGGAGGCGTCGAGAATGTCTTTCAGCGATTTGTTCTCGTAGTCTTTATCCAGCGCCTTGGCGAGGTCAACTGAGATCGGCATCGGTCCTCCACTCACTTGCTGCTTACGTCAACGCCTAACGCTTGATCACCCTAATCGGGAGCGTCAGAGCAGACCTCGATTCGCGACGACTCGAAATTGTCCGCCGCGTCCCCGTCGGCTGTTGGGCCGTCGGCTTAGCACGTTGCGCCGATCGGTGTTTGCATATGGTTACTTGACACACGGCACGCCATCGGCGCGCATCTGTGTTAAGTCGGTCGGTGCCGGGGCTTGGGAACCGGTCGCGCTGACGGCTACCGGCGTCATCTCTGAGGTGGAAGCCGTGGATGGCGGTTCTGACGCCGTCGCGTCACGGCCTAGGTAGTCGGAGGCTGCCAGATCGGTCCCGGCGGTGAGCTGCACAGTATGGGGCGCTACGGTGTTAGAGGCCTTGGCCGTCAAGTGAAGTTCATCGGCGAGTGCAGCGGCGGCCGCCTGGGCTCCGGGGCCGTACTCGATCACGCTGATTGCTATGGCCGATTCGGCGGTGCTGGCCGCCCCCTCGGCGAATTGCCCTGTGCCGAAGGCTTTCTCGAGAGACGTGGCGAGACCATCCTGGCCTGAGGCATTGATTACGTCGAATACAACCTGAGATGCGCTGGCATGCATCATGATTCGGGCGCCGGCAGTCGGGGGGAGCTCGGGTGTCGGGGCGGGTCCCGACAAACCGGTCCCCAGCAGGTTGTGAATGACCTCCCGCAGGGAGGCTGCGTCGACGATGTTGACGTCTTGCCCGTCGGGGGTCTGACTGAATTCGGTGATCGGCAATGTGTACAGGGTGACCGGGCTGTCGCTTGATGCGGCGACCCCACGCAGGAAACCGGCCAGGTCGAAGCCGGCGTCCACGGCGACGTTGTGCTCAGCGACATCGCCCAGTCTGGCGAGCATGCTCAGATTCGACGCTGCGCCGCTGCGACGCAGCGCGTCGATAACCGAGGCGATGAAGGCCTGCTGGCGGCGGCTGCGGTCCAGGTCGGTGAACGACGCGTCGTTGGCATCGCGTCGTTGCCGCACGAACGCGACCGCTTGCGCGGCGCTGAGTTGCTGAATGCCTTTGTGGAACTCGGCGCCGGAGTAGTACGGGTCTGCGGTGTCGTCGTTCAGGCACACCGTGACCGGTTCGACGACTTGGGCGATGTCGAACAACGCCACCAGGCTGACTTCGATGAAGTGATCGATCGGGATCTGCAGCAGCCGCTCGACCGTCCGGATTTCGGCGACCCGGCCTGCCTCCCGCGCCTTTTGTTCCTGGCCCGTGTCGTGTGTGGCAGCCGAATCCGCGGTGTCGGCGCCCGCCTCATCCATCACACGCCGGTAAGCCAGGCTGTAGGCATGTTTGACCTTGCCCCGGCATTGCGAGGCCGGGCAGCCGGCCAGATCGACGTAGTCGTCACGGGGGACGGAGACCGCGGTCACCGGTCCGTGCCCGCCGGGCACGTGCAGCACAATGAGCGCGTCAGCGTCATATTCGCCTGAATTCGCGTCGCCGGCGTGCAGCGCGTCGTAGATGTCCTTAGGCAGCGGCCTACCGTGCTGGTCTCGGCGGCTGTCCACCCCCATGATGAGGATGTTCTGATCCGGTCCGCTGCGGCTGGGTTCGTCGGCCAACGCCGCAGACGTGGTGATGCCGGCTGAGATATGCCGGTAGCCGATCCAGCCCATGCCGGTCAGGATCAACGTCGCCGCCGAGAACACCGCTGTGATCGCCTTGGCGCCGGTGCGTACCGGAAGCCCAGCCGAGCGGCGACGCAGCCTGTGCCGCGGCCCGCGCGATGGTGCACGGGCTTCCTTACTGCGGGCGTGTCCAGGCTGTGTCATAGGAGACCGAAGTATCCCCGGTCGTTGTGCTTTCGATCAACCCGTCGTCTGCTGTGTGCCAGCTGAGGTCACATACCCGACAGCTGTGATGGTGATGGCGACTGGTCACCCTCGCCAGATCGTGGCGTGCATGACCTCGAGAACTTCACCGACTAACCGCACTGCGCGTGGAAATTCGCTGTCGGTCAACACTTTGAACACCGGAACGGCCGCGATGAACAGGGGCTAGCGGCGGCTCGACGAGGCCGAGCCCGACCCCTGCGGCGAGACCGCCGAAATAGCCCACCGAACGCGGAACGTCCCCTTCGACTCGGCCGACTTCGACCTCGATGACGTTCCCCGGTGCCCGATCCTGATCTGTACCGCGCTGTCGGATGCCATTACCCTCTCCGTCCCGCAAGATTCGGCCGCCGTCGCGTTACTCACACCTCTTCGAGCGCTTCGCCGAGTTCCTGTGCGACCTTGCTGTGGTGATTGCTGGCCAACGCGTGGCCGGCCCCGATGGCCAGCGCGACGGGCCAGTCGATGATTTCGAGGGCGGCCAGCCCGGCCAGCGCGCTGTAGTACGCGAGTTGTTCGGGTCGCGGGATCCGGACACGGCCGACGACCGGCAGCGTGACAACGAACGTCTCGGCGTCGCGGACTGCGTCCACGGCGCTGCGGTGAGAAACATTACGAGTCGACTTTTCGGTCATTGTTTGCCTTTCGTCATGGCCAATTCAACGGTTGGGGGCTAGGTCTCGGTCAAAGTGGGCACCATGTCGAAACGGTCTGGCGGTGTGAGTGCTGATCCGTTGACCGACGTGGCGGCGCGGCTGCTGGCCGTCCCGTTGTGTGAGTTGTACGCGGTGTTGTGGCGCGCAGGGGTGGTCGAGATCGTCGATCGGTCAACGGCCGATGCGTCTCGCCGCTGAGCGAGAAACCGGGATATCGCGGCGGCCGCGATGGTCGCCGCAGTCGCCGATCCGAGAGCCTGAGCCCAGCCTACGGGCCCCAGTGGTGTGCTGCCCAGCAGCTGGCTGACACCCGGGATGCTGATGAGAGCACCCATCGCGGCCAGTGATCCGATCGCGGTCGCCACGACGAGCGGGCTGTGCGAGTCCAGCAGCGTCTGACCGAGCTGAGTGGCGACGAGCGCAACGAGGCCCACGGTAGAGGCGCGTTGTCGCCGTCCGGTGACGCTGGCCAGTGTCCATGCCAGCGCCGCGCCCGCTGCGGTCGTGGCTCCCCGGACTGCGACCGTCCGCCACAGCGTGGTCTCGTCGGGCCCTCGCCTCGTCGGCTGCCCGTTGGCGGTGGGTTCGCTGACCGCCAACGCGGCCGCCGGCAGCGCGTCCGTCAGCATGTTGACCAGCAGCAGCTGGCGGGTGTTCAGCGGCGAACGTCCGGTGATAGCGCTTCCGATGATCGCGAATGCCACCTCCCCGGCGTTCCCGCCGAGCAGCACGCACACCGCGGATTGGACCCGCAGCCACAACTTGCGGCCTTCCTCGAGCGCGTCCAGCAACGAGATGATGCGGCCGTCGAGCAGCATCACGTCGGCGGCTGTGCGCGCTGGATCGCTGCCGCGCGATGCGACTCCGATTCCGACCGTCGCGGCGCGGATGGCGGCCGCATCGTTGGCCCCGTCGCCGACCATCGCGCAGACCCGGCCGGTCCGCTCGATGGTTTGCACCACCTGAACCTTGTTCTCCGGAGACATCCGCGCGAACACACGTCGATCCGCCACGGCCTGTTCCTGCCCGCGACGCGACAACGCCTCCCATTCGGTTCCGGTGATCACGACCTCGGCGGCGACCGGCATCCCGAGTTCGGAGGCGATCGCTGCGGCGGTGATCGGATGATCCCCGGTGATCAGTCGGACACCGATGTCCTGAGCCGCCAGAGACGCTAACAGCCCGGCCGCTTCAGCGCGTGGTGTATCGGACAGCCCGACCAACCCAATGAACCGCAGCCCTGATCGGCACAGTTCTTCGAACTCGTTGGGGTCGTCACACGCTGTTTGAGTCTGGTCTGGGGTCAGCGGGCGTTGCGCGATCGCGATCACACGCAGGCCTTCGCCGGCCATGTCCCGCACCGCCCGCCATGTAGCGGGACCGATGTCCGCGCACGCCCCGAGAACCGCCTCCGGAGCGCCCTTCACCGTCAGCTGTTCGTGGTTCAGTGTTGCGGAGAACGGCCGCCCGGACCGGAAGGACAAGTGCGCCAACAGGTCTGCGGACGTACGGTCCGATGCGTGAGCAGCTTCGATGATTGCCGCATCGGTGGCGTGCGCGTGCTGACCGTCGCCATCCGGTGACGGAGCGGCCAATGCGGCAGAAGTGAGCACCTCGTCGCGCGAATGTCCGCTCGGGGCGTACACCTTGGTCACGCGCAATCGGTTCTCGCTGAGAGTTCCGGTCTTGTCGAAGCACACCACGTCGACGCGGCCCAGCGCCTCGACAGATCGCGGTTCGCGAACCAACGCGCCCAGCCGGGTCAGCCGCCGCGCAGACGCCTGCTGGGCGAGCGTCGCTACCAGCGCGAGTCCCTCCGGGACTGCCGCCACCGTGACCGCGACGCCGCTTGCGATGGCCTGACGCAGCCCGGTGCGGCGCAATAGCCCCAGCCCTGTGACAAGCCCACCCCCGGCCAGGCTGACAGGCCATGCGCGGTCGGTTAGCTCGCGCAATTGGGCCTGCAGACCGACTGGGCCGCGCTCCGCGCGCGGCAGCTCAGCGGCGCGCCGGACCTGCGTCTGCGGGCCGACGGCGGTCACGACGGCAATCCCGGTGCCCGCGACGACGGTCGTGCCTGCGAACACCATGCAGCTTCGCTCAGCCAATGCGGCCCCGGGCGTCGCCTCCACTTGTTTCTCCACGGGAAAGCTCTCGCCCGTGAGAGTGGATTCGTCGACTTCCAGAGCGGCCACCTCGATTAGGCGCGCGTCGGCGGGCACTACTTCGCCCGACCGCACCTCGATGACAGCACCCGGGAGCAGTCGGGCGGCTTCGGTGTCGGCATATGCGCGCACCCCTCGCGCGTCCGTCACGACCTTGCGCGCCGGGGGAACCTGTACTGCCAACAGACGCCGCAGCAGCCGCTGAGCGCGCACCTGCTGGGTGGCCGCGAGCGCGGAGTTGAATGTGAGTACCGAGCCGACGAGCACCGCATCGACGGGTGAGCCCAGCACGGCGCTGGCCGCCGAGCCAGTGGCCAAGACCGGGGTCAACGGGTCGGAGAGCTCGTCGCGCAGCGTGGTCGCGAATTCCCACATCGTCCGTCGCACTGAGTCGACCATTCCTGCGGATGTTCGCGCCGTCGTCGACAAGCGCGATCTTGGGGGCAGCTTCCCGCCGTCGTCGACCCGTTCCGGCAGCAACGCCTGGACCTGCTCGACCGACATCGCGTGCCAGTCGTCCGTGGCGGCCGGCGCGGGCGCGGATGCACGAATCACGTTGCGCGCCAGTGAGTATCCCGCCCACAGCCCCGCGGCTGCGCCGGCAGTGACCGGCCCGGGTCCGCGGCCGCGCACGCCAGGCACCATCAGCAACGCGCCGAGCAAGGACGCGGCCGTCGCTATCTTCACCCCTCGACGGCTCGCCGCACGGGCGGACGGCAGCGCATGCAATAGACGCCACGCGGCAGCGAGGTCGTCGACAATCAGGTGCGCATACCACGGCGGCTCGGCTCCAGGGGCCAGCACGCCGACCGCGACATCGGCCGCCGAAAGGGCTTGCGCCGCCGAGTTTGACAGCACCAGGACGGTCCGG